>JBAUUA010000001.1:0-5479 GCA_049582465.1 Bradyrhizobium sp.
CCGACACCGCGGGCCGCGAGGCATCGACGCTTTCGCGCATGATTTCGCTGGCGAGCATGCCGGGAGCGATCGTCTTGGGATTTTTCGTCATCACCTCGTCGACGAGGGCCGTCATCAGATCGTGACGCATGTGACGGCGCAGGTCGCCGTCGGTGATGATGCCGGTGATATCGCCGCCCTTGTCCACGATGCAGACGCAGCCGAATCCCTTGGCCGACATCTCCACCAGCGCGTCCGACATTTTCGTCCCCAGCGGCTTCAGCGGAATCGCCTCGCCGGTGTGCATGATGTCGCGGACGAATTTCAGCATCGCGCCCAGCTTGCCGCCAGGATGGAAATTGGCGAATTCCAGCGCGGTGAAACCGCGGCCTTCGAGCAGCGCGATGGCGAGCGCGTCGCCGATCGCGGCCTGCATCAGCGACGAGGTGGTCGGCGCCAGATTGTGCGGACAGGCCTCGCGCGCCCTCGGCAGTTCCAGCACGATCTCTGCGGCTTCGCCGAGCGGTGAGGTCGCATTGGAGGTCACGGCGATCATCGGAATCGCAAAACGCTTCGAATAATTGACGAGGTTCTTCATTTCGGGCTGCTCGCCGGACCATGACAGCGCGATGATGACGTCGTCGGCCGTGATCATGCCGAGATCGCCATGGCTGGCCTCGGCGGCGTGCACGAAGAAGGCGGGGGTGCCGGTGGAGGCGAGCGTGGCGGCGATCTTGCGCGCCACATGGCCCGATTTTCCGAGGCCGGTGACGATGACGCGGCCCTTGGCCTCGCGGATGGTGCCGACGGCGCTGGCAAAGGCGGGCCCGAGCGTGCCCTGTAAGGCCGTGGCGATCGCGCTGACGCCGCTGATTCCGGCATCGAGTGTGCGCAAGGCCGACTGCACGGCGGCGTCTGTCCCGGATGATTGTGCCATCAGCGGTTTCGAATTGGCCATGTCTGGTTCCGAAAGGGGGCGGGGCTTGGCCGCGCGGGCCTCTCCTTAGCACGGCCGATTTGGCGATGCGACGCGCGGGGCGGTTCTCAACGGCTCATTAACCATAATTGTTTTAACTCCATTAACGACGTTTTCCGCGCCTGCGTGGAACCCGATCGCCAAGCGTATGAATTCGTTGGGGTAATTTTCATCGTGATATCGGGTCGAGCAAGGGGCCGCCGCAGGTGCGTGCAGCTTTTGCGCGCGCTCTTGCCATGCCTTGCGCTGATCGCGCTCGATGAGATCCCGGCGCAGGCCCAAACGGTCACACCGGACCTGTTTCGCCCCGAGCGCGACGGGTTTGTCCGGCCGCAGGATTCGCCGCTGCGCAGGGTGAGCGACAACACGTCCGGCGCCGCCGATCCTTCCGATCCCGATGCCAAGCTTCGCGACAAGGACAAGCCCGCGCCCTCGCGGATAGGCCAGATCCCGACCTACGGCCTGCCCGCCGCCAACGGCGCCTCCGTGACCGGTTTCGATTCCCTCAATCGCACCCGCAAGAAGCCTGCGCTCTATCCGGGCCAGCCCAAGCCGAAACCGCCAGCCGGTCCCGGCAGCCCGGCACAGGCCGCCTCGTCGGCGCTGCCGATTGCGAACGGCCGGATCCGGCTGTCCGTTCCGCCCTCGGAGACCGCCAACAAGACGCCGCTCGCGCCTGCGATGGCCGGCACGGTGATCGGGCAGCCGGCGCGCAAGCGGCTGACGGTCGACGACGATCCGTTCGGCGCGGTCGGCGATTACGCCGGCAGCTTTCTGATCAAGTCGGCGGTCGAACTCTCCGGCGGCTACGACACCAATCCCGGGCGCGCCTTCGTGCCGAAGGGCTCGCCGTTTTATGTGATTGCGCCGGAATTTTTGGCCGTCTCCGACTGGGATCGTCACGCGCTCGTCGCCGACCTACGGGGATCGTTCACCGGCTATGGCAACACCTTCCCGCCGCCGACCGACGGCACCATCTCCTCGGTGCCGACCGTTCTCGACCGGCCGGATTTCACCGGCCATGTCGACGGCCGCCTCGACGTCACCCGTGACACCCGCCTGACCGGGCAGACCCGCTTGCGGGTTTCCACCGACAATCCCGGCAGCCCGAACATCCAGGCGGGGCTCGCAAAGTATCCGATCTATACGACACTCGGCGGCACCGTCGGCATCGACCAGAGTTTCAATCGCCTCGATCTTGCCGCCGGCGGCACCGTCGACCGCACCGTCTATGCCAACTCGAAACTCACCGACGGCGAGGTCACCAGCAATGACGACCGCAATTTCAACCAGTATGGCGGATTGGGGCGCGTCAGCTACGATCTGCTGCCGGGCCTGAAACCGTTTGCCGAGATCGAGGGCGACAGCCGCATTCATGACCTCACCTTCGACCGCTCCGGCTTTCAGCGTGATTCCTCCGGCGGCTATGCCAAGGCCGGCACCACGTTCGAATTCACGCGCCTGCTGACCGGCGACATCTCGGTCGGCTATGCCATGCGCGACTATGTCGATCCGCGCCTGAACCGGCTGCAGGGTCTGTTGACCTCGGCCTCGCTGACCTGGACGGCGACGCCTCTGACGACGGCAAAATTCTATTCCACCACCTCGATCGACGAGACCACCGTGGCCGGCGTCTCCGGCGTGCTGACGCACACCTATACGTTCGAGGTCGACCACGATTTCCGCCGCTGGCTCACGGCGATCGGCAAATTCACCTACGGCACCTATGATTATCAGGGCGACGGCCGGTCCGACAAAACCTACTCGATCGAGGGCGACGTGATCTACAAGATGACCCGCAACCTCTGGCTCAAGGGCACGCTGCGGCGCGATATCCTCGACTCCAACATCCCCCTGGCAAGCTCGGCCTCGACGGTGGCGATGGTGGGGGTGAGGTTGCAGAATTGAGGCGCGGCTGCAGCGCAATTTCGTCATTGCCGGGCTTGACCCGGCAATCCATCCCCTTTGAAAAACGCTTCCTGTGAAGATTGATGGATACGCGGGTCAAGCCCGCGTATGACATTCGGGTGTGGGGTGGTAGCCCCGCAAATGCCCGTCGCCGATCGCTTGACCCCGGAAGGGGGCTGGAACCGGGTCCGGTTTCGTGCGTTGTTGGGGGTTATGGCAGGACGCTGAATGGCGCAGAAAATCACACCACAGCGCAATCTGTTCGAGAGTGAGCGCAGATTCCGGCTGCTGGTGGAAGGTGTTACTGACTACGCCATCTGCATGCTGGACCCCAGTGGCATCATCGCCAACTGGAATGCCGGCGGCAGGCGCATCAAAGGATACGAAGCCGCCGAGGTCGTCGGCCGGCACTTCGAGATGTTTTATCCGCCCGAAGATCGCGAGGCGGGAAAGCCGGCCCGTTCCCTGCAAACCGCGCGCGAGAACGGCAGGTTCGAGGCCGAGGGCTGGCGCCTGCGCAAGGATGGCACGAAATTCCTCGCCTCCGTCGTCATCGATGCGATCTACGAAGATGGCGCACTTATCGGCTTTGCCAAGATTACGCGCGACATCACCGAGCGGGCCGATGCCCAGGCGGCGCTGAGCGCCAGCGAAAGGCAATTCCGGCTGCTGGTCTCCGGTGTGACCGATTATGCGCTCTACATGCTCGATCCCAACGGGATCGTCACCAACTGGAACATCGGCGGGCAGCGCATCAAGGGCTACCTTCCCGAGGAAATCATCGGTCAGCATTTTTCCCGCTTCTACTCCGAGGCCGACCAGGCGGCCGGCCGGCCGGCGCGTGCCTTGCGGCTGGCGCGGGAACATGGCCGCTACGAAGAGGAAGGCTGGCGCGTCCGCAAGGACGGCACCTTCTTCTGGGCCAGCGTCGTGATCGATGCGATCCGCGACGACAACGGCAACATCCTCGGCTTCGCCAAGATCACGCGCGATATTTCCGAACGCCGCGAGGCGCAGCAAAATCTGGAAAAAATTCAGCGGCAACTCGCCGAATCGCAGAAGCTCGACGCGCTCGGCCAGCTTACCGGCGGCGTTGCGCACGATTTCAATAACCTGCTGATGATCGTCACCGGCAACATTCATACCCTGAAACGGCTCGCGGGCAACGATGCCAAGGGACTGCGGGCCGTCCAGGCGATCGAAAGGGCTTCTCAGCATGGCGCATCGCTGACGCGCCAGCTGCTTACCTTTGCCCGCCGGCAGAGCCTCAGTCCGCAAACGATCGATCTCTCCGAGCGCATTCATTCGGTGAGGGACGTCCTCGACACGGGGCTTGGCGGCTCGGTGCAGATTCTGATCCATGTCGATGCCGGTGTATGGCCGGTGACCGTCGATCCGGGGGAATTCGAGGCGGCGCTGGTCAACCTCGTCATCAACGCGCGCGACGCCATGCCCGGCGGCGGAACGGTCACGATCCGCGCGAGCAATACCCGGCTCGATGACGATGCTCGCAGCGGCGATTTCGTCGCCATTCAGGTCGAGGATGCCGGCACGGGTATTCCTCCCGATGTCGTCGCCAAGGTGTTCGATCCGTTCTTCACCACCAAGCCCCTCGGCAAGGGCACCGGTCTCGGGCTTTCACAGGTGCATGGTTTCGCGCATCAGGCCGGCGGCACGGTGACGGTGGCAAGCGAGCTCGGAAAAGGCACGACGCTGACCATCTACCTGCCGCGCAGCATGCCGGAAGCCGTGTCGGAATCCGCCGATCCGGGCGCTGTCGGCAACGGCACGGTACTGCTGGTCGAAGACAATCCCGACGTCGCCAGCGCCAGCACCGGCTTGCTCGAACAGCTCGGCTATTCCGTCCGCTGGGTCGTCGACGCGGAGTCCGCGCTTTCAGCGCTCGACCGCGACGGCATCGACCTCGTCTTCAGCGATATCGTGATGTCGGGAAAAATGGACGGCCTGGGGCTGGCGCGCGCCATCAAGCAGAAGCATCCGGCGCTGCCGATCCTGCTGACGACCGGCTACAGCGAGGCGCTGCAGAACGTGCGCGGCGACTTTCCCATTCTTCGAAAGCCCTACCAGCTGCATGAACTGAGCCGCGCGCTTTCGCGGCTGTCGGCGGGGTGATACCCGGTCGCCCCATTTGCAAAACGACGCGCGACTCCCCACGAGGGGGAGGGATGAAGAACGTCACCTCGGCAGATTCGTCGTCCCCATCAAGAACAGATCGATCGACCGCGCGCAGAGGCGGCCTTCGCGGATCGCCCAGACCACCAGCGACTGGCCGCGGCGCATGTCGCCGGCGGAGAACACGTTGGGGCGCGAGGTCTGGTAGTCGGCGGTGTTGGCGCGCACATTGCCGCGCGGGTCGAGGTCGACGCCGAGCGTCTTCAACAGGCCCTCATGCACCGGATGCACGAAACCCATGGCCAGCAGCACCAGTTCGGCGTCGAGTTCGAATTCGGTGCCTGCGACCGGCTTGAACTTGTCGTCGACATGCACGCAATGCAGTTTTGCCACTTGGCCGTTTGCGCCGGAGAAATGCTGCGTCAGCACGGCGTAGTCGCGTTTGGCGCCTTCGGCCTGGCTCGAGGAGGTCCGCATCTTCAA
>JBAUUA010000002.1:0-1948 GCA_049582465.1 Bradyrhizobium sp.
GGCACGCTGATTGCCGCGAAATTGGTGCTGACAGTGGCGCATTGCGTGCAACCTGGTGCCACCTACAAGATCGTCGAATATGGCACGGACCAGAAGCCGCAGCTGCGGGATGTGCGAACCGTCGCCATCCACCCCGGCTTCAATCTGCAGGCCATGCTGGCCCATCGCGCCACCGCCGATGTGGCGCTACTGCAACTCGAGGTGCCGCCGAAAGGCAGGAGCCTGGCCGTCTTGGGCGTGCCTCAAATTCCGATTCTGGCTGGCGGCCGCTTCACCATCGCCGGCGTCGGCGTCACCATCCGCGGCGAGGGCGCAAGCGGCGGCATCGTTCGCGCCGCCGGCCTGGTCGCGACCGGCAAGCCTGGCACCCTGCAGATCCGCCTGGTCGATCCGCTGACGCTGGGTGCCCGCGAAGGGCTCGGCGCCTGCACCGGAGATTCCGGAGGCCCGGTGTTCGAGGATCAGCCGGGCGGTCCCCGGATCGTCGGCGTCGTCAGCTGGTCGACGGGTCCGAACGGCGCTGCGGGCTGCGGCGGGTTGACCGGCGTCACGCCGCTGACGCTCTACCGCGACTGGATCCTGCAGACGGCGCGGCAATGGGGCGCGGGGCTGTGAAATTCCGGACCGGTTGATCTATGTCATTTTGTCCGGCGCGCCGGTGGGTTGCCATGCTTACGAATTCGGTCCAGCCTGATCCGGCAAAAATCCAAGAGAAACGGGAAGAAACCAACAATGAACGTCATGACCGCCGTCCGTGCTGCATCGGCCTCGCAGGCGACAGAACATTTCGACGTCCTGATCGTCGGCGCCGGCATTTCCGGCATCGGCAGCGCCTATCAGCTTGCAAAGCAGCTTCCGGACAAGAGCTTTGTCATCCTGGAGAGCCAGGAGAGTTTTGGCGGCACCTGGCTGACCCACAAATATCCGGGCATCCGCTCCGACAGCGATCTCCACACCTTCGGCTACAGCTTCAAGCCATGGGTCGGGCCGCCGATCGCAACCTCGGAGGAAATCAAATCCTACATGGGCGAGGTGATCGCGGAGAACGATCTCGGAAAGCGCATCCGCTACAAGCACCGGATCGAGCGCGCGAGCTGGTCGAGCGCGACCAATCTGTGGACCGTCGAAGCGGCCCGCACCGACAGCGGCGAGCCCGTGACCTTCACCGCGAACTTCCTCTGGATGTGCCAGGGCTATTATCGCCATTCCGAGGGCTACACGCCGCAATGGACCGACATGGACAAGTTCAAGGGCCGCATCGTCCATCCGCAAGTCTGGCCGGAGGATATCGAACTCGGGAACAAGAAGGTGGTGGTGATCGGCTCGGGCGCCACCGCCGCGACGCTGATTCCCGCGATCGCCGACAAATGCGCCCATGTCACCATGCTGCAGCGCTCGCCGACCTATTTCAGGGTCGGCCGCAACGCCATCGAACTCGCCGAGACGCTGCGGCAGCTCCAGGTCAAGGAAGAATGGATCCACGAGATCGTGCGCCGCAAGATCCTGTTCGAGCAGGATCTGTTCACGCGCCGCTCGTTTACCGAACCCGAGAAGGTCAAGCAAGAACTCCTCGGCGGCATTCGCGCGGCGCTCGGCCCGGATTCGGAGGACATCATCGAGAAGCATTTCACGCCGAAATACCGGCCGTGGCGGCAGCGCATCGCCTTCGTTCCGGATTCCGACCTGTTCCAGGCGGTCAAGAGCGGCAGGGCATCGGTGGTCACCGACGAGATCGACCGGTTCGACGCAAACGGCATCGTGCTGAAATCCGGCCAACGGCTCGA
Source organism: Bradyrhizobium sp. (assembly GCA_049582465.1). Taxonomy (GTDB): domain Bacteria; phylum Pseudomonadota; class Alphaproteobacteria; order Rhizobiales; family Xanthobacteraceae; genus Bradyrhizobium. The sequence continues at coordinate 1,785 of JBAUUA010000002.1, forward strand.
TGCCGACATCATCGTCACCGCGACCGGCTTCAATCTCAACGTACTCGGCGACATCGCGTTTGAGATCGACGGCAAGCCGCTCGATTTCGCCGACACCGTCACCTATCGCGGCATGATGTTCACGGGCGTGCCGAACATGGTGTGGGTATTCGGCTATTTCCGGG
>JBAUUA010000003.1:0-3270 GCA_049582465.1 Bradyrhizobium sp.
GCCTCGACCGGCGAAGAGGCCAACGGCTCGATGGGCAACGACACGCCGATCTCGGCGCTGTCCGACAAGCCGAAGCCACTGTTCACCTACTTCAAGCAGAACTTCGCACAGGTCACCAACCCGCCGATCGATCCGATCCGCGAAGAACTGGTGATGAGCCTGGTCTCGATCATCGGGCCGCGGCCGAACCTGTTCGACCTGCAGGGCCTTGCCGACACCAAGCGCCTCGAAGTGCGCCAGCCGATCCTCACGGATGCCGATCTGGAAAAGATCCGCTCGATCTCCGACATCGCCGACACCCATTTCAGGTCCCGCACGCTCGATACCACCTTCCACGCCGGCTTCGGCGCCGCCGGCCTCGGCGCTGCCGGGCTCGAGCAGGTGCTCGACGAATTGTGCGCGCGCGCGGAAGCCGCCGTCCGCGAGGGCGTCAACATCATCATCCTGTCCGACCGCATGGCGGGCTCGGACCGGATTCCGATTCCCTCGCTCTTGGCCTGCGCCGCCGTGCATCATCATCTGATCCGCACCGGCTTGCGCACCTCGGTCGGCCTTGTGGTCGAATCCGGCGAGCCGCGCGAGGTGCATCACTTCGCCTGCCTCGCCGGCTACGGCGCCGAGGCGATCAATCCCTATCTCGCCTTCGAGACCATCATCGCGATGAAGGACCGGCTGCCGGCCGCGCTGGACGACTATGAAATCGTCAAGCGCTACATCAAGTCGATCGGCAAGGGCCTGTTGAAGGTGATGTCGAAGATGGGCATCTCGACCTATCAGTCCTACTGCGGCGCGCAGATTTTCGACGCCGTCGGATTGAAGGCCGATTTCGTCTCGAAATATTTCGTCGGCACCCACACCCGCATCGAGGGCGTGGGGCTATCCGAAATCGCCGAGGAAACCGCGCGCCGCCATTCCGACGCGTTCGGCGACGCCCCGGTCTACAAGAGCGCGCTCGATGTCGGCGGCGAATATGCCTACCGCACCCGCGGCGAGGACCACGCATGGACCGCCGAGTCGGTCTCGACGCTGCAGCACGCCGTGCGCGGCAATTCGCTGGAGCGCTACAGGGCGTTCGCCAAGATCCTCAATGAGCAGTCCGAGCGGCTGTTGACCCTGCGCGGCCTGTTCAAGCTCAGGAGCGCCGAGGACGAGAAGCGCAAGCCTGTCGCCCTCGACCAGGTCGAGCCGGCCAAGGAGATCGTCAAGCGCTTCGCCACCGGCGCGATGTCGTTCGGCTCGATCTCGCGCGAGGCGCACACCACGCTCGCGATCGCGATGAACCGGATCGGCGGCAAGTCCAACACCGGCGAAGGCGGCGAGGAAAGCGATCGCTTCAAGCCGCTGCCGAACGGCGATTCCATGCGCTCGGCGATCAAGCAGGTCGCCTCGGGCCGGTTCGGCGTCACCACGGAATATCTCGTCAATTCCGACATGATGCAGATCAAGATGGCGCAGGGCGCCAAGCCCGGCGAAGGCGGACAGCTGCCCGGCCACAAGGTCGACGCCACCATCGCCAAGGTCCGGCATTCGACGCCCGGCGTCGGCCTGATCTCGCCGCCGCCGCATCACGACATCTATTCGATCGAGGATCTGGCGCAGCTGATCTATGACCTGAAGAACGTCAATCCCGAGGGACAGGTGTCCGTCAAGCTCGTCTCCGAAATCGGCGTCGGCACGGTCGCCGCCGGCGTTGCGAAGGCGCGCGCCGACCATGTCACCATCGCAGGCTTCGAGGGCGGCACCGGAGCGTCTCCGCTCACTTCCATCAAGCACGCGGGTTCGCCGTGGGAGATCGGGCTTGCCGAAACCCACCAGACCCTGGTGCGCGAGCGGCTGCGCAGCCGCATCGTGGTGCAGGTCGACGGCGGCTTCCGCACCGGACGCGACGTCGTGATCGGCGCGCTGCTCGGCGCCGACGAATTCGGCTTCGCCACTGCGCCTTTGATCGCGGCCGGCTGCATCATGATGCGCAAGTGCCATCTCAACACCTGCCCGGTTGGCGTGGCGACGCAAGACCCGGTGCTGCGCAAGCGGTTCACGGGCCAGCCCGAACACGTCATCAACTACTTCTTCTTCGTCGCCGAGGAAGTGCGCGAGATCATGGCGAGCCTCGGCTACCGCACCTTCAACGAGATGGTGGGCCAGACCCAGATGCTCGACCAGTCGACGCTGGTGGCGCACTGGAAGGCCAAGGGGCTCGACTTCTCGAAACTGTTCGTGCGCCAGAAGGAAGAGAAGGGCCAGAAGATCTATCACGCCCAGGCGCAGAACCATCATCTGGAAGCCGTGCTCGACCGCAGGCTGATCGAGAAGTCGCAGGCGGCGCTCGACCGCGGCGCGCCGGTCAAGTTCGAGATGGAGATCAACAACACCGACCGCAGCGCCGGTGCGATGCTGTCCGGCAACGTGGCCAAGGTCTACGGCCATGCCGGCCTGCCGCACGACACGATTCAGGTGAGCTTCAAGGGCACCGCGGGCCAGGCCTTCGGCGCCTGGCTGACCCGCGGCGTCACGTTCGAACTCGAGGGCGAAGGCAACGACTATGTCGGCAAGGGCCTGTCCGGCGGCCGCATCATCGTCAAGCCGCCGCGCAACTCCGCCATCGTGCCGGAAGAATCCATCATCGTCGGCAACACCGTGATGTACGGCGCGATCGAGGGCGAATGCTATTTCCGCGGCATCGCCGGCGAACGCTTCGCCGTGCGCAATTCCGGCGCGGTGGCCGTGGTGGAAGGCGCCGGCGACCATTGCTGCGAATACATGACCGGCGGCATCGTCGTGGTGCTCGGCAAGACCGGGCGCAACTTCGCGGCCGGCATGTCCGGCGGGGTGGCCTACGTTCTCGACCAGACCGGCGACTTCCCAAAACTCTGCAACATGGCGATGGTCGAGCTCGAGCCGGTGCTGGCGGAAGAGATGATCAACGAGAACACCTATCACTCCTCGGGCGATCTCGAGGCCCATGGCCGGGTCGACGTGTTCGCCAACCTTTTGGAGTCCGATATCGAGCGGCTGCACATCCTGATCACCCGCCACGCCAAGCTGACGGGATCGAAGCGCGCCGCCGATATTCTCGCCGACTGGAAGGCGTATCTGCCGAAATTCCGCAAGGTAATGCCGGTGGAATACCGCCGCGCGCTGCGGGAGTTGAAGGCCAACGCCGACGCCGAGCCGAAAATCGCGATCGGGGCGTAGAACAACGGAGTATCCCAAACCGTCATTGCGAGCGCAGCGAAGCAATCCATAGACTTAATGCGGCTACCAATGGAT
>JBAUUA010000004.1:0-1916 GCA_049582465.1 Bradyrhizobium sp.
CCTTTTCCGTGGGCAAGCGGCGGCCGGGCGCGATCGGGACGTTCGCGGAGCCGAGCGCGGTCCGAGGCTGGCTCGCCGAATTCGTCGGTCGCGGTGGCGGCGAATGACCGCGCAAGAGCAGACGAAAACCGAGACTTTGGATCTGGCGCTGATCGGCAACAGTTGCGCGGCGGCGCTCGTCAATCGCAACGCCCGCATCGTATGGTGGTGCTTTCCGCTGTTCGATTCCGATCCCGTGTTTTCGCGGCTCATCGCCGGCGACGAGGAGAAAGGATTCTGCGACATCACGCTCGCGGAGCGAGTCGAAACCGAGTCTCGATACATGCGCAACACGGCCATCGTCGAGACGGTTCTGACGGATGCGAACGGCTCGAAGGTGCGCGTCTCGGATTTCGCGCCAAACTTCGATCATTACGAGCGCGTGTACCGGCCGCCGCAGCTCATCCGTCGCATCGAACCAATCGCGGGCCTGCCCCGCATAACGATTCGCGTGCGCCCAACCCACCACTATGGGTGTCCGATCACCAGTTTCGTCTTCGGCTCCAACCACATCCGATACATGGGCGGCGGACAGGTCCTGCGCCTGACGACCGACGCGCCGCTCTCGTACATTGTCAACGAGATTTCCTTCCCGCTGACCCGGCCGCTCAACCTCATCTTCGGCGTGGACGACCCCTTCCTCAGCGCGATTGACACCACCAGCCGGGAGTTTCTCGACCGCACCCGCGACTATTGGCACACCTGGGTGCGCAACCTCGCGCTCGCTTACGAATGGCAGGCCGAAGTGGTGCGCGCGGCGATCACGCTCAAGCTCTGCAGCTTCGCGGAAACCGGCGCCATCATCGCCGCGCACACAACGTCCCTGCCCGAGGCCCGGTCGTCGCCGCGCACCTGGGACTATCGCTACTGCTGGCTGAGGGACGCCTATTTCGTCGTCGACGCGCTGAACCGGCTCGGCGCCACGCAGATCATGGAATCGTATATTCACTATATCACCACGATCGCCACGATCGGCGAGGACATCCGCCCCGTGCATGGAATCGTGCCGTACGCTTCGCTCGAGGAAACCACAGCGACCGATCTCAAGGGCTTCCTTGGCCACGGCCCGGTGCGGGTCGGCAATCAGGCGGCGGATCAAATTCAAAACGACGTCTATGGCAGCGTCGTGCTTGCCGCGACGCAGATGTTCGTCGACGAACGGCTGCCGAAAATGGGAGACGAGGCGCTGTTCCGCCTCCTCGAGGGTCTCGGCGAACACGCCATAACCCGCGCTTTCGAGCCCGACGCCGGTTTGTGGGAATATCGCAAGCGCTCGCGCGCCCACACCTACTCCGCGACCTTGTGCTGGGCCGCCTGCGATCGGCTCGCCGGCATCGCCCGGCGACTCGCCATCGCCGACCGCGCCAAGTATTGGGCGACCAACGCGCGCGCCCTGCGCGAGCGGATTCTGAAAGAAGGATGGGACGAAAAACGCGGCGCGCTGACCGGCGCCTTCGGCTCGCCGGATCTCGACGCCAGCCTGCTTCTGGTCGCCGAGCTTGGGCTTTTGTCGCCGAACGACCCTCGCTTCATCAAGACCTGCGACACGATCGGCCGCGAGCTTTCCCGCAACGGATGGATCATGCGCTATACGGCCCCCGACGACCTCGGCGCGCCGGAAACCGCCTTCCTGGCCTGCAACTTTTGGTATGTTGACGCGTTGAGACAGATCGGTCGCGCGGACGAAGCGCGCGAGCGGTTCGAATCCATCCTTGCGAGCCGCAACTCTTATGGTTTGCTGTCAGAGGACATCCACCCGGAGACCGGAGAACTGTGGGGAAATCTGCCGCAGACCTACTCAATGGCGGGCATTATCAACAGCGCAACGCGGCTGTCGTCGAGCTGGGAGGAAGCATGGGCGCGCGACTGATCATAGT
>JBAUUA010000005.1:0-2604 GCA_049582465.1 Bradyrhizobium sp.
CTCGAAGTCGATTCGGTCAAGCGCCGGATTTCGCTCGGCCTCAAGCAGACCATGCGCAATCCCTGGGAAGTCTTCGTCGAGAAGTTCCCGGTCGGTTCGGTGGTCGAGGGCGAGGTCAAGAACAAGACCGAGTTCGGCCTGTTCCTCGGGCTCGAGGGCGACGTCGACGGCATGGTGCATCTGTCCGATCTCGACTGGAAGCTTCCGGGCGAGCAGGTGATCGACAACTTCAAGAAGGGCGACATGGTCAAGGCCGTGGTGCTCGACGTCGATGTCGAAAAGGAACGTATCTCGCTCGGCGTCAAGCAGCTCGAGGGCGACCCCTTCGCCGAGCCCGGCGATGTCAAGAAGGGCGCGGTCGTGACCTGCGAAGTGCTCGAGGTGAAGGAAAGCGGCATCGAGGTCCGTATTGCCGGCACCGAGTTCACCACCTTCATCAAGCGCTCGGAACTGGCGCGCGAGCGTGCCGATCAGCGCGCCGAACGTTTCGCTGTCGGCGAAAAGGTCGATGCGCGGGTGATCCAGTTCGACAAGAAGGCCCGCAAGGTGCAGGTCTCGATCAAGGCGCTGGAAGTCGCCGAAGAGAAGGAGGCCATCGCGCAGTACGGCTCCTCCGATTCGGGGGCGACGCTGGGCGACATTCTCGGCACCGCGCTCAAGCAGCGCACCGACAAGTAAGCCTCGCGCTTCAAGCCACCATCAATCAGGCCCCGGTTTCGACCGGGGCCTTTTTTGTTGTGCACGCTTTCTTTTCCCTTCTCCCACAAGGGGAGAGGCGAAGAAGGGGCCTTGTTTTCTTCATATTGCCTCGCAATTGATGTAATCAGGACACGGTATATTAGGGCTGTGCAGAGAAGACCGTGCGATCCGCCCACAGCCGCTTCCGGGAGATTTTTGATGTCGCTTGATTCAGACGTGATCGTCGATCGCCGCAGGATCCGCCGCAAGCTGACCTTCTGGCGCGTGACCGCCGCGGTGGTGGCGATCGCTGCCGTCGTCGCGATTGGCGTGATCGCGAGCGGACGTGGCACGCTTGCCACCTCGGGCTCGATTGCGCGCATCCATATCGACGGCCTGATCCGCAGCGACAACGACCGCGTCGAGGCGCTGGAGCGGCTCGAGAACTCGCACACCGCCGCCGTCGTCGTGCACATCAATTCGCCCGGCGGCACCACGGCCGGCTCCGAACAGCTTTACGACGCGCTGATGCGCCTGAAGGCGAAAAAGCCGATGGCGGTCGTGGTCGAGGGGCTGGCGGCATCGGGCGGCTACATCACGGCGATCGCGGCCGATCACATCGTCGCCCAGCAGACCTCGCTGGTCGGCTCGATCGGCGTGCTGTTTCAGTTTCCGAATTTCACGGATTTGCTGAAGACCGTCGGCGTCAAGGTCGAGGAGGTGAAGTCCTCGCCGCTGAAAGCCGCCCCCAACGGCTTTGAACCGACCAGTCCGGAAGCCCGCGCTGCGCTCGATTCGCTGGTCAAGGATTCCTATGCGTGGTTTCGCGGCCTGGTGAAGGAGCGGCGCGGCATGGACGACGCATTGCTCGAGAAAGTGGCGGACGGGCGGGTTTTCACCGGCCACCAGGCGGTCGATCTCAAGCTGATCGACGAACTCGGTGACGAGAAGGCCGCGGTCGCCTGGCTGGTCGCGCAAAAGGGCGTCAAGGCCGGTCTTCCGGTCCGCGACTACAAGCTGGCGCCGCGATTCGGCGACCTGACTTTCCTGCGGACGGCGGCCTCGATTACGCTGGATGCACTCGGCTTCAACGGGGTAGCGCGGCAGATCGAGCAGGCCGGCCTTGTGCAGGCGGCCGACCGGCTGAGTCTCGACGGCATGCTGGCGCTGTGGCAACCCGCAGGCACGAATTGAGCGGCCAAAGTCCGGTTTCCGTCCCTTCTCCCGCATTGCGGGTGTTGTCACAATCCGGGTTTTCGGCCTTTGTCACGCCTTTTCGGGTCACCCAAATTTGATTTAGCGTCTTGACAGATCAAGGCATTTTCACGGAAATGCGTATCCGCACGCTCCCGGGTCCCAGTCTCGATGATCAAATCCGAACTTGTTCAGCGTATCGCCGAGCACAACCCGCATCTTTATCAGCGGGATGTCGAGAACATTGTGAACGCGATACTCGATGAGATCGTCGCAGCATTGGCGCGCGGCGATCGGGTCGAGCTCCGCGGTTTCGGCGCGTTCTCGGTCAAGCACCGTCCGGCGCGCGCGGGGCGCAATCCGCGCACCGGCGCGCATGTGCCGGTCGATCAGAAGAGCGTTCCGTTCTTCAAGACGGGCAAGGAAATGCGCGAACGGCTGAACCGCGAAGGCGGAGCGCCGGACACCGGCGCCTGAAACGCGTTGCTTGATCGCGCGCCGTCTGGCCGCGGAATCCGCAGGTTTTCGGACGGCGCGCCATCGGGTCTTTCAATAGCGAAAGAGGGATCATGCGCAAGTTTCTGACCGCAATGGTGCTGATCCCGCTGGGCCTGATCTTCGTGGTGTTCGCGGTCGCCAACCGGCATTTCGTGACGGTGTCGTTCGACCCCTTCAATTCGACCGATCCGTCGATTGCGGTCTCGCTGCCGCTGTTCGTCGTCATCATCGCGG
>JBAUUA010000006.1:0-6367 GCA_049582465.1 Bradyrhizobium sp.
CACTGCGATAATGACAGCGGCAAATACGACATTCAGGGCCCCGCGCCGCGCCGCCAGATGCCGCGCCGACCGGGTGCCGATCAATCCGCCGGCGATGCCGCCCGTGATGAACAATCCGGCCAGCCCCCATGAGATGAGGCCAGACCAGGCGTAACTGGCGGCCGTGGTCAGCCCGAAGGCCGTGACCGCGACCAGCGAGGAAGAGACCGCGTTCATGATCGACATGCCCGTCGCCAGCATCAAGGCCGGCACGATCAGGAATCCGCCGCCGATGCCGAAGAAGCCGGACATCGTGCCGGTGACGAGCCCGAGGCCAACGATGGCGGGCATGTTGGACCAGTTCATCTGCACGTCGGGAAGCCCGGCCCGCGCCCGCGTCTTCAGCATCAAGGCCGCGATCACCAGCATCACCAGCGCAAACAGGGCCAGCAGCTTCTGGCCGTCGAGCATCTTGCCGAAAATCGATCCGACGAAAGCGCCGATGATTCCGGCGGCCGCGAAGGTCAGCGCGCACGACCATTTCACCGTGCCGCCGCGCGCATGGTTCGACAGATTGAGCGCGGCGTTGGTCGCCACCGCGATGGCGCTGGTGCCGATCGCCACATGGGGATCGGGCACGCCGACCACATAGACCATCAGCGGCACCGCGAGGATCGAGCCGCCGCCGCCGACCAGCCCAAGCGAAAACCCGACCAGCGCTCCCGATGCCAGCCCGAGCACCCCCTGCGTCACTGAAATCATCAAGCCGGTAACATCACTTGCACGAGAGGGCCTCGAAGGGATTTTCCGCAAATCTCTATGACGGCGTTGGCGCGAAACTGCAATTGATAATCAGCGCACCAGCAGCGTCGTGGGACGCGCCTGTCAATCGGCGGCATCAGCGGCTCGCGGCGACCTTCTCAGCCGCGTTGCGGCAGCGCCATCAGGGTGCCGGTCATGGTCGCGATCAGGGTCTCGGCGCCGCCGGTTTGCGCAAAGGCGCGCGCCTCGCACACCGTCAGCGTGCGGCCAGGCTTGACGACATGAGCACGAAACGCAAATCGCTCACCCTTGGCCGGCGCCAGCAGGTTGGTCTTGAATTCCACGGTCAGGACACCGGACCCCGACGGCATCAGCGTGAAGGCAGCGATGCCGCAGGCGTTGTCGAGCCCCGCGGTGATGATCCCGGCATGAACGAAACCGTTCTGCTGGGTGAAATCCGCCGAATACGGCATCGACAGGTCGACCTCGCCCGGTTCGAGCCGGGCGATCGAAATGCCGAGCGTCCGCATCGCAGGCTGCCGGTCGAAGGTCGCGGCGGCGACGCTGCGGTAGTCGGGATTCTTCGGCTCGAAGCGCGGCATGGCGCGTCTCAGGCGGTGACGGGTTCGGGGAAGGCGAGCAGTCTTGCCGCGGTCCTTCGGATCGCGTCTTCGAACGGCGCGGACTTGCGCGCCTGCCGATCCATGTGAACGCCGGTGATTTCGCACGTGGCGGCGATCTCGCCGGTCTCGGCGTTGCGCATCTCGTGCACGAAACGGATGGATTTTTCGGAGATCTCCAGCAGCGTGCTCTTGACCTCGACGATGTCGCCCGCCAGCAATTCACGCTTGTAGGTGATGTTCTGCTGCACCGCGGCCATGCCGCGGTTGGACGCGCGCAAGTAAGTCGGCGTCAGCCCGATCCGCGCGAACAGATTCCAGTTGGCCTCGTCGAATTTGCCGACATACCACATGATGTTCATGTGGCCGACATGGTCGCACTGCCACGGATAGACCGTGCCGCAATAGGTGGCCGCGGATTGCATCGATCGCTCCCGCCCTTTGATTTTTGATACGGTAGCGTATCAAGGTCCGGCCGGGCTAGCAATACGGTACCGTATCAAGAATCGGTGAGGCGTGGGAATCATGACCGACGGCAGAGGCGACGGCTGGATCGAGGCCGGGTTCAAGGAGCTCGCGCGCTCCGGCGTCGAAGGCGTGCGGGTCGAGGTGCTGGCGAAGAATCTCGGCGTCACCAAGGGCGGCTTCTACCGGCGCTTCAGGGACCGCGCGGCGCTGCTCGATGGGCTGCTGGAGAACTGGCGCGCGGGCCGCATCGCCGCGATCGAACAGCAGACCAGCCTCGATGGCAGAAGCGCGCGCGAGCGCCTGCGGGCGCTGATCCAGCTTTATTCGGAGCGCATGAACACCGAGGGCATGGCGGTCGAACTGGCGATCCGGCAATGGGCCCGGTCCGACGAGCCGGCGGCCGCCGCGGTCGCCAGCGTCGACGCCGCGCGACTGAAGAATGTCGGCCAGCTCTATCGCGCGACGGGGCTCGCGCCCGAGGAGGCCGACGCGCAGGCCTTCCTGTTCTATTGCTTCATCTTCGGCCAGAGCCTGTTGTTTCTCGAACGCGGCCCGCGCAAGCGCGCGCAGCTGATCGCGAAATCGGCCGAGAAACTGCTCGACGAGGAAGTCTGAGCGCCGCGCTCGCGCGCGCAGGGTCGTGCGGCCAGTTCAGGTGCGTTCAGCCCTTCAGGCGGACGACGCACTCGCTGTAATAGCCGCCGCTCTTTTCGATCCATTTCAGGCCGCCATTGCCGTTGGTGGCCTTGTTGGCGGTGAATTGATCCGCGCACGTGAGCGTTCGCGCTTTTTCAGCGTCTTCCTTGGAGTATTTCGGCGCAACCGTCGCCGGAAACACCACCTGCGCGGTGCCCGGCCCGCATTCCTGCTGGCGAAACTCCTTCCATTTGCGGCCCTTCAGCTTGCCGGATAATTCGGCAGCCATGTACTTCAGGGCGCATCCGGGGACGGTCTTCTCGGCGGTTGGGACCGCCGCTGTCTCGGTGGGCGGCGAGGAAGCCGGCGCCGACGATTGGTCCTGCGGTTTCTTCGAATCGGGAGCCGCCGCCGTGGCGGATTCTTTGGGCTCGGCTGCCTGGGCAAGCCGGTATTGCGGATCGTCGGACTGCGAGACGTTTCGATGCGCCGAAACGGCCATCGGCACGCGGCTGTCCGACGCCGCCGAGGCTGGCTGGGAAATGACGATAAGTCCGATCGACGCGGCGATATTCCAGCCAAGCTTTCCCATGCCCCTCCTCGTGCCCCCTTCAGATCATCTTGCGGCTCGCAGGCCCGGGCGCTGCCCGGACCTGCAACCGTGTCGAAAGGCGATCAGCCCTTCAGCTTCTTGTTGCACTCGCTGTAATAGCCGCCGCCCTTCTGGATCCATTTCATACCGCCATTGCCATTGGTGGCCTTGTTGGCGTTGTACTGGTCGACGCAGGTGTGCATGCGGGCCTTGCCGGCGGTTTCCTTGGAGTATTTCGAATCCACCGCGCTCGGGAATACCGCAGGCCCGGCCGGTGCGGCGGGTGCTGCGGCCGGAGCGGCTTCCTTCTTCGGCTTGGCTTCGGCCTCCTTCGGCGCGGCCGGCGCAGCAGCAGGAGCCGCGGCCGGCGCTGCCGCGGCATCGGCCGCGCACTGGGCCTTGCGGAAATCATTCCACTTCTGGCCGTTGAGCGTGCCGGCGGTCTTGGCGGCCTGGTATTTCGCACTGCACTCCTGTGCGGTCAGGGCCTGCGCCGGCGCGGTTGCGACGAACGCGGCAAAACCCGTCATTGCAAGAGTGCACAATAATTTTGCTTGAATGGTCATCCTTGGTCTCCCTGGGGGCGTAACAATCGGCAAGTTCGCCATCCTACCCCAGCGACGGCGGGTGACAACGGACGAACCCTCGCGGCGCCCAAATATCGTCCGGCGAAAATGCAGACCTCGATGGCCCCGTTCATCCACGGTTCAGCATTGCGGCGCGACGTTGCGGCCCTCTTCAACCCGAGGGTGCTCCCATGATGACGATCTCCTCCCGCGTCGCCGCGACTGCGTTCGCGTCGCTGTTCCTGATCAGCTCGGCGTTCGCGCAGACCACCGCGCCGGCAACGCCTGCACCGGCCACCAAGATGGCGCCGGCGGAAAAGAAGGCCGAGAAGCCCCGGACGGCCGAATCGCTGCAATGCTCGAAGGATGCCGATGCCAAGAGCCTGCACGGCAAGGAGCGCAAGAAATTCATGTCCGAATGCAAGAAGGCGGCAAAGGACGCCGCCGCCAAGCCGAAGACCTAAACGCCCGCCGCCGCCCTCCCCCGCAACGGGGAGGGTGACCGGCTTGGGAACGCGCATTGCTGCATCGCGCTGGCGCATTTGTCCCGGGCTCACGAATTTGTCATAAGGCGGGCGTGAGCCTGATCCCCGCATCGATGGCCTTTGCCGTCCCCAGCCGCAGCAAAATCCTCAATGTGCTCGAAACCCTCGTTATCGGCGCCGCCGGGGGCGCGCTGTTTCTGTTCGCGCATCTGCCGGGCGGGCTGATTTCCGGCGCCATGATCGCGGTCGGCGGCGCGGCGATCGCGGGCAGGCCGCTGGTGGTGCCGGCGCATCTGACCCAGACCGTGCTGGTGCTGCTCGGGATTTCGCTGGGCTCGCTGGTGTCGCGGCAGCTCCTGCAGCATGTCGGCGCCTATCCCCTCACCATCGGGCTGTTGGCGCTCGCGACCTTCTGCGCGACCTTCGGCTCGAGCCTTTATCTTCAGCGCGTCCATGGCTGGGACCGCACCTCGGCGTTTTTGGCCGGAAGCCCCGGCGCGCTGTCGCAGATCACCATGCTCGCGATCGAGCGCGGCGCCGACGTGTCGGGGATCGCGGTGGTGCAGACCATGCGCGTGATCATCCTCACCGCGGCGCTGCCGATGTTGCTGGCGCTGACCGGGATCGCGCCGGCATCGTCGCCGGCGGGCGTGGTGAACGTCGCCTCGCCACTCGAGCTTGCCGAACTGGTCGCGGCATCCGTCGCGGTCGCGCTGCTGCTGCGGTTGATCAAATTTCCGGCGAGCTGGATGTTCGGCGCCATGATCGGCTCGAGCGTGCTGCACGGCACCGGAATGATCGAGGGCGGCCTGCCGCCATGGGTTCGTGCCATCGCGTTGGTCGGCATCGGCGCGCTGATCGGCTCGCGCTTCGCACGGATGAAGCCGAAGATTCTGCTCAGCCACCTCAATGCAGCGCTGGGGTCGTTCGCCGTCGCCATCGTGATATCGGCGGTTTTCGTCGCGGTGATCGCGCTGACCACCCATGTGCGGTTCGCCGACATCATCGTCGCCTTTGCGCCGGGCGCCATGGACGCCATGCTGGCGCTGGCGCTGACGCTGCACATCGACCCGATCTTCGTCGGCGCGCATCATCTGTCGCGTTTTGTCTTTGTCACCATCGCGACCCCCGGCATTGTCCATCCGTTCGGACGGCCGCAGGAAGATGTCGACGATTAAGGGACTAACTCGCCTTCGCGGTCCTGCGCACGCCCCAAGCCGCGATCGCGGCCCTCAGAAGCGAGATCAGCACGTCATAGCCGGCGAGCGACAGGCCGAGAAACTTCCACTGCACTTCGTCGCAGCGCACCACCTTGACGCTGTCGAGACGCTCCAGGAGGTTGCCGGCGCTGCCGAGATTTCCGACCGGGCCGGTGCAGGCGGTCGGCCCCTGCCAGAACCCCCATTCGACGCCGGCATGATAGGCGGCGAGCCCGGCATTGCCGAGCGTCACCAGCGCGACGACGGCAAGGCCCGCGACCAGCGCGCCGCGCGGCGCATCCCTTGCCGCGGCGATCGCGATCAGCGCAGCGAGCGGCACGACCAGGTAGTAGGCGTAGCGCTGCGCGAGGCAGAGCTCGCATGGCTGGATGCCAAGCACCAGCTGCATGAACCACGCCCCGGCCAGCGTCGCTGCAGCGATCACCGTGACCGCGAGCGCCGCCGTCAGCGCTGGGTTGGCGACGCCGCGCGCATGCGAAGGGTTTGCAATGGTATTGGACGTCACGGCGATCTCCTCTGCGCAAGCGTCCTAACCTGCAGGCCAGCTGCTGTCGAGGCAGGGTCGATCACAGGGGAGTGTATTGTCGGTTCGATGAAATCCCGGGAAGCGGCGCATCCTCCCGGATGGCGCCCCCCGCCTCTGCTGGCACGGGCCGCGGCCGAATGAGGCCGTTCCCGCCAGCGGTGCCCGACCTCCTCGGGGTACCCCGAGATCCGCGGGTTGACCGGCCCTTCCCGCCCGCTATATTCCGCCGGCTTCGCGACCTCCGGCCTTACAGCCGATGTGCGAAAAGCCCCTGTGGCGGAATTGGTAGACGCGCTCGACTCAAAATCGAGTTCCGCAAGGAGTGCTGGTTCGATTCCGGCCAGGGGCACCAACTAGGCTGTTCAAGCCCGTTCTAAAGCGTCCGCAACCGTCCGCGCACTGCTCGGAAGCCCTTGAAAAATAGGCACTTCAGCGTACTTTTCTGCTCGTCACCGTTTGTTCTCGTCCGATCCCAGCCGTCCGATTTGTTGGTATTTTTGTTGGTATCGGGAG
>JBAUUA010000007.1:0-2159 GCA_049582465.1 Bradyrhizobium sp.
ATCGCCGATGCCGTGCAGTTTCTTCGGCGAAATCTCCAGCCGTAGGACGTGCTGACCGCCATCACATCCATCGGACGCACGCAGCAGCATGGCGCTTGCCGCGCTTTAGCCGAACATCTTGTTCAACTCGCCGCCGGCATAACCGTTGCCCAGTTCGGTGAACGTTCCCTGCTCGGCGATCTCCCGCGCCGCGCGCATAAAACCGCCCCAGGCGGCGCGCGCCAGCGAACCGCCGACGCTGATGCGGCGGACGCCGAGTTCGGCGGCTTCCGCGACCGAGAGGCCGGGCCATCCCAGCAGCAGATTGATCGGCTTCGGATGCACCGCCTTCACGACCGCGGAGATCTGCTCCTTGGTGCGGATACCCGGCGCATACAGGCAATCGGCGCCGGCTTCGGCGTAGGCCTGCAGCCGGTCGATCACCATGGCGAGATCGGCCTGGCCAACCAAAAACCCCTCGCAGCGGCCGGCCAGCAAGACCCCACTGTTGTCGGCGTCGATCGCCGTCCGCGCCGCCTTGATGCGTTCGATCCCGAGGGCGCGGTCGTATAACGGCTTTGCCTTGTCGCCGGTGGAATCCTCGATCGACAGCCCGGCGACGCCGGTCTTGACCGCGCGCGCCACATTGGCGGCGACCTTCGCCGGCTCGTGCGCGAATCCGCCCTCGAAATCGGCATTGACGGGCAGATCGACCGCGCCGCACAGCGCGGTGAGATGCTCGCAGACATCGTCGAGCGTGACGTGATTGTCGGCCTTGCCGATCGACCAGGCAAAGCCGGCGCTGGTGGAGGCGAGCGCCTTGAAGCCCATGCCCTGCAGCGCCCGCGCGCTGCCGATGTCCCAGGGATTGGGTATCACGAAACACCCCGCCTCGTGCAGCCTGCGGAAGGTGGCGCGTTTGTCTGCTGTCGTGACCGGCATGATCTCTCCCCTGTATTAATCTGGCTGAGCGACGATACCCACGCAGGGCGCCGCCCGCTAGTGCGCGTTATGAACCGCGCGGCTGTCCTTCGGCGCCTGCTCGCGATCGCTCATGCCGTAATCACGGATTACGCCTGCGATGCGCAGCCGGTAGTTTTCGAAGATCTTCGCGCGGCCCTTGCTCTGGCTCTTGCGATGCTGGGGCACATTTCGCCACGCCGCGACCGCGGCTTCATCCCGGAAAAACGATAGCGACAGGATTTTGCCTTTTTCGGTCAGGCTCTCGAACCGCTCGATGGAAATGAAGCCATCGATGGATTCGAGAATCGGCCTGAGCTCGGCCGCAAGATCGAGGTATTCCTGCTTATGCTCCGGCTTGGGCCAGACTTCGAAGATCACGGCTATCATTGATGTCTCCTTTGCGCGCGGGGCCAATATGCGCAGTTGTCCTTATAGCATCACCTTGCGCAGAAATGTTCGCTCCTCCGCGAGAATGAACTTGTTCTCCTCGGCAAAGCCGAAATTGGACATGCCCTCGTCGTCGCCGCGCAGCCGCGCGCGGTAGCTTTCATAGGCCGCGAGATTTTCGAAGGAGATCAGCGCGAAGGCGATGTTGTTGGTGCCTTCATGCGGCATCCAGTAGCCCAGGAGATCGCCGCCGCAGCGGGGGATGATGCCGAGCCAGCGTCTGGCGTACTCCTCGAACATTGCGCGCTTGAACGGGTCGATCTGGTAGCGGATGAAAACGGTGACGGTCACGGGAACCTCCGGTGTTGATGTCGCGCGAAATCCTGCCGTTCATTGCGGGCGCCGCGATGCAATCCACACCACAACAGAGCTGGATTGCTTCGCTTCGCTCGCAATGACGAGCCACGAGCATTTGAGCGAGATCGAGCATAGCCGCTTGATCCACGTCGATGCTTCGGTTATCATCGAAGCATGAAAGCAGGTCCCGACATCGCCATGGTCGCCTCGCTGGTCGGCGACCCCGCCCGCGCCAACATGCTCACCGCGCTGATGACCGGCCGCGCGCTGACCGCGAGCGAGCTGGCGCACCAGGCCGGCGTCACGCCGCAGACCGCGAGCTCGCATCTTTCCAAGCTCGAGGCCGGCGGCCTGATCGAGCCAGAAAAACAGGGCCGCCATCGCTAGTACCGGCTCAGCGATCCCGACGTCGCCGGCGTGCTCGAAGGCCTTGCGGGGCTCGCCGCCCGCGCCGGCCACATGCGCGTGCGCAC
>JBAUUA010000008.1:0-2992 GCA_049582465.1 Bradyrhizobium sp.
TGACGCCAAAGATCCATTTCAGCGCGGCCTGAAACACCGTCGACAGCCCGATGGTGACCATGATCACGGAAATGACGGGCTCGCCGATCATCGGGCGCAGGATCACGATCTGGATCGCGATGCCGAACGCGAACATGAACACCAGCGTCAGCGGCATACCGATCCAGAACGGTACCTGGTATTTGGTCAGCAGCGCCCAGCACACCCAGGCGCCGACCAGCAGCAATTCGCCCTGCGCGAAGTTCACGACCTGCGTGGCCTTGTAGATCAGCACGAACGACATCGCGACCACGCCATAGAGCGTGCCCACCACGAGGCCGTTGACCAGAAGCTGGATCAGGAACTGGATGTTCATGCGGGCTTACCCGTTTCGCATCTTGTCATCGCCGGGCTTGACCCGGCGATCCATCGCCTAACGAGACTCTTTTTCCGAAGATGATGGATGCGCGGGTCAAGCCCGCGCATGACGATCGGTTGTATGGACAATTCGCGCCTCATTCCGCGGCCTCCGCGAGCGGCGCGGTGGGCGCAAGGTCCACGACGCGCAGCGTGGTGCGGATGCGCTGGGTGGTGCCGTCCTGGAAGCGGATCACGGTGTCGACGGGAATCTCGCGCCTGCCGCCATAGATGCCGTCGATGATGTCGGCGTATTTCTCGTTGATGACGCTGCGGCGCACTTTCCGGGTGCGAGTGAGTTCGCCGTCGTCGGCGTCGAGTTCCTTGTAGAGCAGGAGGAAACGGGAGATGCGCTGCGCCGGCGGCAGCGTGGCATTGACCGCCTCGACCTCCTGCTGCAGCAGCGCGTAGACCTCGGGGCGTGAGGCGAGGTCGGTATAGGTGGTGAACGCGATCCGCTTCTTCTCCGCCCATTTCGAGATGATGGAGAAGCGGATGCAGATCATCGCCGCCAGCGCGTCGCGGCCGGCGCCGAGCACCACCGTCTCGGCGATATAGGGCGAGAATTTCAGCTTGTTCTCGAGATATTGCGGCGAGAAGCGCTCGCCGCGGGCGGTCTCCGCGAGGTCCTTGATGCGGTCGATCACCACGAGCTGCTTGGCCGCGTTGAAATAGCCGGCGTCGCCGGAATGCATCCAGCCGTCGGTGATGTCGGCGGCGGAGGCTTCCGGGTTCTTGAAATAGCCGAGGAACATGTTGGGATGGCGCACCATGATCTCGCCGACGCCGTGAATGTCCGGATTGTCGATGCGGATTTCGATGCTGTCGGCCATCGGCACGCCCGTGGTGTCGGGATCGGCCTGGCCCTCGGGGTGAAGGGTGTAGGCGCCGAGCGTTTCGGTCTGGCCGTATAGCGTGCGCAGCGGCACGCCCATGGCCTGGAAGAATTTGAAGGTATCGGGGCCGAGCGCCGCGCCTCCGGTGGCGGCCGAGCGCAACCGGGTGAAGCCGAGCCGGTCGCGCAGCGCGCGGAACAGCAGCATGTCCGCCAGCGTCGAATGCTTGCCGTGCGCCAGCGCCGACAAGCCCGTCTTCATGCCGAGCTGGTAGAGGCTCTGCTTGAGCGGGGAGGAATCCATCACGCCCGCGCGCACGTCGGCGGCGATCGACTCCCACACCCTCGGTGCGAACAGGACGAACGTCGGCGCGATCTCGCGGAAATCGTTCATCATGGTTTCCGCCTGCTCGACGAAGTTGACCTTCATCCGGCACAGCAGGCCTTTGCCCAGCACATAGACCTGTTCCATGATCCAGGGCAGCGGCAGCACCGAGACGTATTCGTCGTCCGGTCCCTTGGGATCGAAGGCAAGATAGATCGCACAATGCCGCAGCACGCGTCCTGCGGCCAGCATCGCCAGCTTCGGATGCGCCGTGGTGCCCGAGGTGGTGCAGAGGATCGCGGTGTCCTCGCCTTTGGTCGCGTCGACCAGCCGGTCGTAAAGGCCGATCTCGCGGGCGGCGCGGTCGCGCCCCATCGCGGCGAGCTTGTCGGCCTCCAGCAGCCGCGGGTCGTCATATTTGCGCATGCCGCGCGGATCGGAATAGACGATGTGCTTGAGGTTGGGCACGCGCTCGGCAAGCGTCAGGAGCTTGTCGACCTGCTCCTCGTCCTCGGCGAACACCAGTTTGGCCTCGCCATAGGTGAGGAGATAGGCGGCCTCCTCGTCCAGCACGTCGCGGTAGAGACCAAGGCTCATGGCGCCGATCGCGTGGGTGGCGATTTCGGCCGACACCCAGTCCGGCCGGTTGTCGCCGATGATGCCGATGACGTCGCCGCGGCCAAGCCCGAGTTCGACCAGGCCGAGCGTGAAGTCGTGCACCCGCGCCTGGTAGTCGTTCCAGGTGAACACCCGCCACAGCCCAAAATCCTTTTCGCGCAGCGCGATCTCGCCGCCATGCTCTTTGGCGTTGAGCCGCAGCAGTTTCGGGTAAGTGTCGGCCTGTGCAACCCGGCCCGCGTAATCCATCATGCCGCGCACTCCGGGGCGGCGGGCCTGTCGTCGGGATCGACCAGCACCTCGTCCTCTTCGCCGAGATAGGCGCGCTTGACGTGGGGATCGGCCAGCACGGCGGCCGGGTCGCCTTCGGCGATCTTGCGGCCAAAATCCAGCACCATGACGCGGTGGGAGATGTCCATCACCACCCCCATGTCGTGCTCGATCATCATCACGGTCATGCCGAACTCTTCATTGAGATCAACGATGTAGCGCGCCATGTCCTCCTTCTCCTCGAAGTTCATGCCGGCCATCGGTTCGTCGAGCAGGATCAGCTGCGGCTCCAGCGCCATGGCGCGGGCAAGCTCGACGCGCTTGCGCAGGCCGTAGGGCAGCGTGCCGGCGGTCGCCTTGCGCACCGACTGCAGATCGAGGAAATCGATGATCTCCTCGACCTTGCGGCGATGCTCGAGTTCCTCGCGCCGCGCGCCGGTCAGCCAGTACAGCGATCCCGTGATGAAGTTGTTCTTCAGCAGGTGATGCCGCCCGACCATGATGTTGTCGAGCACGCTCATGTGCTGGAACAGTGCCAGGTTCTGGAA
>JBAUUA010000009.1:0-7947 GCA_049582465.1 Bradyrhizobium sp.
TGAGCCAGCTCAAGCACAATCCGCTGACGCGGCACATTCCGGTCCAGATCATCACGCTGGACGAAGACCGCCAGCATGCGCTGGCGCGCGGCGCGTTCTCCTTCGTCAACAAGCCGACCACGACCGAGGGCGTGAGCGCAGCGCTGTCCCAGATCAAGGAATACGCCAAACCCCGCCGCAAGCGGCTCCTGATCGTGGAGGACAATGCGGCGGAACAGATGAGCATCAGGGAACTGCTCGGCCATGACGACATCGAGATCGTCAGCACCGATACCGGTGCGGGCGCGCTGTCCACGCTGCGCGAAAACCCGTGCGACTGCGTGGTGCTCGACCTGCGGCTGCCGGACATGAGCGGCTTCGAGGTGCTGGATTCAATCCGCAGGGACGATTCGCTCTCCAATGTTCCCGTGGTGGTATTCACCGGCCGCGAGCTTTCGGTCGAAGAAGACGCGGAACTGCATACGATGGCGCGAAGCATCGTGGTGAAAGGCGTGGAATCGCCGGAACGGCTGCTCGACGAAACGTCGCTGTTTCTGCACCGTGTCATCACGGAATTGCCGATGGAGAAGCAGCGAATGCTCGAGAAGCTCAACAGTTCCGACGAGGATCTGGTTGGCCGGACCGCGCTATTGGTGGATGACGATGCCCGCAACATCTTCGCGCTTTCCAGCGTGCTGGAACGGCGCGGCATGAAGGTGCTCACCGCCACGACCGGCAGCGAGGCGGTGGAGTTGGTCGAGTCGAACCCGGAGATCGCCATCGTCCTGATGGACATCATGATGCCGCAGATGGACGGCTATCAGACCATCGGCGTGATCCGGGAAAACCCGGAATTCCGCCGGCTGCCGATCATCGCGCTGACCGCCAAGGCGATGAAGGGCGATCGCGAGAAATGCCTCGAGGCCGGCGCCTCGGACTATCTCGCAAAACCCGTCAATACCGAGCAGTTGCTCCTCGCCATCCGCATGTGGCTCCATCGCTGACCGGTGCATTCGATGATGGGCCATGAAAAGGTGAACATTCTTCTGGTCGACGATCAGCCGGCGAAGCTGCTCGCCTATGAAGTCATTCTGAAGGAGCTCGGCGAGAACCTCGTGGTCGCGACCTCGGGGCGCGAGGCGCTCGAATTCCTGCTCAAGAACGAGGTCGCGGTCATTCTGGTCGACGTCTGCATGCCGGAACTCGACGGCTTCGAACTCGCCGCCATGATCCGCGAGCATCCGCGCTTCCAGAAGACGGCGATGATCTTCATCTCGGCGATTCAGGTCAGCGACATCGACCGGCTCCGCGGCTACGAGATGGGCGCGGTCGATTACGTTCCGGTGCCGGTCATTCCCGAGGTGTTGCGCGCCAAGATCAGGGTGTTCGCCGAACTCTATCGCAAGACCCGGCAGCTCGAACGGTTCAATGCCGAGCTTGAGGATCGAGTTCGCGCGCGCACGGCGGAACTGGAAGAATCCAACGCGCGGCTGCTCGAAAGCGAGCAGCGCCGCAGCCTCGCGCTCGCCGCAGGCAAGATGGGCTCCTGGGATTGGGACTGGACCAACGGCGACTGGATGTGGGACGAAGGACAGTTCCAGATCTTCGGCGTCGATCCGAAAACCTTTATCGTCACGACGGCCAATGTCGAGGCCCTGCTGCATCCGGACGACCTCGATCGGCTGCGCAAGGCCATCGCCCGGTTCAAAAAGGGCGATCGGTCCTATGAAGCCGAGTTCCGCGTCAACCGGCCGGACGGCGAAGTCTGCTGGTGTGTCGGCACGGCGGCCGCGACCGTGGACAAGGCCGGCCGCGTGGTGCGCCTCAGCGGCGTCACTGTCGATATCACCGAACGGAAGCGGGCCGAAGAACGCCAGAACCTCCTGGCCCGGGAAGTCGATCACCGCGCCAAGAATGCGCTGGCGCTGGCGCAATCCATTGTTCGGCTGACGCGGGGCGAGACCGTCAAGGCCTACATCCAGGCCGTCGAAGGGCGGATCAGCGCGCTGGCGCGGGTGCATACCATCCTGTCGCTGTCGAGCTGGCAGGGCGCGGAAATCGGCAAGCTGGTGGACGAAGAGCTCGCGCCCTATTCAACGGCCGATCAGATCACGTTCCGCGGTACCGACATTCAGCTGCAGCCCGCGACCGCGCAAACGCTGGCGCTCGCGCTGCACGAGCTGGTCACGAATTCGGCGAAGTATGGCGCCTTGTCCACGCTGTCCGGCCGGCTTTCGCTCAACTGGGCCATCCAGGAAGACGTCCTACAGATGGTCTGGGAAGAGAGAAACGGTCCGCTGGTCGAAAAGCCGGTGTCGCGCGGCTTCGGAACGCGAAGCGTGATCGCCTCCATCGAGTCGCAGCTCGGCGGACAGGCCGAGTTCGACTGGCGCTCCGAGGGGCTGATCTGCCGGCTGTCGGTGCCGCTGACGCCGGAAATCACCACGCGACAGCCCGGCAGCCGCCCGAGTCTCGCCGTCGCCGGCAGTCGGCTGAGCTGACGCTCAACACCGCCCGGAAACCCGGATCAGTGGCTGATCATCCACGGCCGCGCCGTCGGAAAACTTTTGCCGCCGCTTTTGGTCTTCTTGACCAGCCGCGAAGGCTTGGTCGAGCAGCAGCCGCAGCCCGGGCCGTGTGAGGCCTTGTACTGGTCCATGGTTTTGGGCGCGTTGGCCGAGCGCTCGTTGGTGGCGTGGGCCTTGCGCCTGTCCGCGGGCATGCAGAAGAAATTCGGCGCGGTCAGAATGACCCGCGGCGATTCGCCCGCGCATTGCGGGCAGTCCTGTGACTCGTCGCATTCCGCCATCGGCCTCATGTCCGTGAAGGGACCGCAGGCATCGCAGAGATACTCGTAGACCGGCATTTTAATTCCTCGCGCGAATAGAACTTGAAACATACGCTTGCGGCGGCGAATGCGGGGCGGCAGATACGCGCCGTCCCGCACCCCGTCGCGCGGGGATCACTTGTCGGGCGAGAGCGACACGTCGAGGCCACCCTTGACATGCCTGATCGGCCCGGCCGACGTCGGCATGATGTCGAAGTCGAAAATCTCCGTCGGCAAATACAGCGTTGCGCAGGCATTCGGAACGTCCACGACGCCGCTGATATGTCCCTGCACCGGCGCGACGCCCAGAATCGTATAGGCCTGAGCGCCGGAATAGCCGAACTTCTTGAGGTACTCGATCGCGTTCAGGCAGGCCTGCCGGTAGGCGATATGGACGTCGAGGTAGTGCTGCCTGCCCAGCTCGTCGACCGAGATGCCCTCGAAGATCAGATAATCCTTGTAGTTCGGCGTGATCGGCGACGGCTTGAATATCGGATTCTTGATGCCGTATTTCGACACGCCGTCCTTGATGATGTCGACCTTGATGTGCAGCCAACCGGCCATCTCGATCGCGCCGCAGAAGGTGATTTCGCCGTCACCCTGGCTGAAGTGCAGATCGCCCATCGAAAGACCGCCGCCGGGCACGTAAACCGGGAAGTAGATCTTCGAACCGCGCGACAGGTCCTTGATGTCGCAATTGCCGCCGTGTTCGCGCGGCGGAACCGTGCGGGCGCCTTCGGCACCAACCTTCGCCTTGGCGTCTCCCTTGGCACGGCCGGCGTGAGCGGTCGGCGCGAAGGGCGGGTTGGCGAGGCCGGGCACGCGGGTCGGATTGGTCGCGATCAGCGCGGCCTCGCGCTCGTTCCAGGTCGCCAGCATTTTTGGATCGGGCAGGCAGCCGATCAGGCCGGGATGAACCAGGCCCGCGAAATTCACGCCGGGCACATGGCGCGACGAGGTGTAGAGGCCCTTGATGTCCCAGATCGACTTCTGCGCCAGCGGGAAATGCTCGGTGAGAAAGCCGCCGCCGTTCTGCTTGGAGAAGAAGCCGTTAAAACCCCACAGGCTTTCCTTCTTCGGCCCGATATCGAGCAGATCGACCACCAGGAGGTCGCCGGGCTCCGCGCCCTTCACGCCGATCGGGCCGGACAGGAAATGCACGATCGACAGGTCGATGTCGCGCACGTCGTCGGCCGAATCGTTGTTCTTGATGAATCCGCCGGTCCAGTCATAGGTCTCGACGACGAAGTCGTCGCCGGGATTGACCCACGCCACGATCGGAACGTCGGGATGCCAGCGATTGTGGATCATGTCGTTGTCGTAGGCCGACTGCGTAAGATCGACCTTGATCAGTGTCTCTGGCATCAAAAGCTCCCCTGTTTACAAGCCAAGTTACAGTTCAGACAGACAAGAATTTCGAAATCTGCGCGGCATCGACGGCGTCGCGGTTATCGTCGCGGACGATCTCGCCGTTCTCGATCACCAGCACGCGGTCGGCGATATCGAGCGCGAAGCTCAGGACCTGCTCGGAGACCACGATCGACAGCCCGCGCTCGTCGCGGATGCGCTTCAGCGTGCGCGCCATGTCCTTGATGATCGAGGGCTGGATGCCTTCGGTCGGCTCGTCCAGCAGCAGCACCTTG
This sequence comes from Bradyrhizobium sp., assembly GCA_049582465.1. Taxonomy (GTDB): domain Bacteria; phylum Pseudomonadota; class Alphaproteobacteria; order Rhizobiales; family Xanthobacteraceae; genus Bradyrhizobium. The sequence continues at coordinate 4,450 of JBAUUA010000009.1, forward strand.
GGCTTGGTCGCGAGCGCGCGCGCGATTGCCAGCTGCTGCTGCTGGCCGCCGGACAGGTTGCCTCCGCGGCGATTCTTCATCTCCAGCAGCACCGGGAACAGCTCGTAGATGCTGCCGGGCACCTCGGTCTCGCCCGAGACGACCAGACCGGTCTCGATGTTCTCCTTCACCGTCATGGTGGAGAAGATCATCCGGCCCTGCGGTACATAGGCGATGCCCTTGGCGACGCGTTCGTAGCTCTTCAGGCTGGAGAGCTCGGTGCCGTCCATCGACACCGATCCGCTCTTGGTCGGGACGATCCCCATCAGCGACTTCATCAGCGTGGTCTTGCCCATGCCGTTGCGGCCCATGATCGCCACGATCTCGTTTTGCGCGACCGAGACGTTGAGGCCGTGCAGGACTTCGCTCTGGCCGTAGGCGACGTGCAGATCGGAGATTGCCAGCATTGAAGCGTTCCTTATCCTTCGCGGGGCATGATCTGGCCCGGAAGCCGGACCTTGCTTGTCGGCGTCATGCCCTAGTGTCCGAGATAGACTTCGATGACCTTGGGATCGTTCTTGACGTGCTCCATCGTGCCTTCGGACAGGATCTGGCCCTGATGCAGGACCGTCACCTTGTGCGCGATGTCCTCGACGAATTTCATGTCGTGCTCGATCACCAGCACGGAGCGGTCCTTGATGATGCGGTTGAGCAATTCGGCGGTCTTGGCGCGCTCGCTGACGCTCATGCCGGCGACCGGCTCGTCGAGCATCAGGAGATCTGGATCCTGGATCAGCAGCATGCCGATCTCGAGCCATTGCTTCTGGCCGTGGCTGAGTAATTCGGCGTTCACATTCAGCCGGTCCTTCAGGAATATCATTTCGGCGACCTCGTGAACGCGGTCGCGCACGATGGAGTCGCGCGTGAAGGTCAGCGCGCCGAACACGGTGCGTCCCCGCGGAAACGAGATCTCGAGATTCTCGAAGACCGTCAAATCGTCGTAGATCGAGGGAGTCTGGAATTTCCGTCCCACCCCGGCCTGCACGATCTGGTTCTCCTTCAGCTTCGTGAGCTCCTGGCCGCGGAACTGGATCGAGCCGGAGGTCGCCTTGGTCTTTCCGCAGATCAGGTCGAGCACGGTGGTCTTGCCGGCGCCGTTGGGGCCGATGATGACGCGGATTTCGTTCTCCTCGACGTAGAAGGAGAGATCGTTGACCGCTTTGAAGCCGTCGAAGGAAACCGTGAGCGCCTCGACCGCGAGCAGGAACTCCTTGGGCTGGTGACCTATCAGCATGGTCTATCTCCTCATTCCGCCGGTGCGCCGTCGGCGACCGACTTGTCGGTCCAGCCGCCGGGTTTCGATTTGCCGGACGTGAACAGCCGGGCGATCTGCGGCGCCACATAGTCGCTCCAGATCCCGGCGAGCCCGTTCGGGAAGGCGAGCACGACGGCGATGAACAGGCCGCCGAGTCCGAACAGCCACAATTCCGGGAAGGATTCCGACAGGCTGGTCTTGGCGAAGTTGACGAGCAGCGTGCCGTAGATCGCACCCAGGATCGACAGCCGGCCGCCGACCGCCGTGTAGATCACCATTTCGATCGAGGGCACGATGCCGACAAAGGACGGCGACATGAAGCCTACGTTGAGCGCGAACATGGCGCCGCCGATCGCGGCGAACACCGCGGCGACGCAGAAGACGAAGATCTTGAAGTTCGCGACGCTATAGCCGGAGAAGCGCACCCGGTCCTCCTTGTCGCGCATCGCCACCAGGATGCGGCCGAGCTTGGAGTGCCGGATGAACTGGGCGATGAAGATGCAGACGAACAGGCAGCCCACCTCGAAGAAGTAGAGCACGATCTTGGCGTGGTCCGGCCGGATGTCCCATCCCTTCAGGGTGCGCAGGTCGGTCATGCCGTTGATGCCGCCGGTATAGCCCTGCTGCCCCACAATCAGGATGGTCAGGATGGCGGCGACCGCCTGGGTGATGATGGCGAAGTAAGTGCCGCCGACGCGGCGCTTGAACATCGCGGCGCCGATGATGAGCGCAAACAGGCCGGGCACCGCGACGATGGCAAAGATCGTGAAGGTGAGGCTGTGGAACGGCTTCCAGAACATCGGCAGCGCAGTGATCTGGTTCCAGTCCATGAAATCGGGGATGCCCGGCGTCGACTGGATCTTGGTGTTCTCGACGCTCGAGGCTTCGAGCTTCAGGAACATCGCCATGCAGTAGCCGCCGAGGCCGAAGAACACGCCCTGCCCGAGGCTCAGGATGCCGCCATAACCCCAGCAGATCACCAGCCCCAACGCCACGAAGGCGTAGGTGAGGTATTTCGCGACCAGGTTGAGCCTGAAGACGTCGAGGCAGAGCGGCAGGATCACCACCAGGATGGCGGCGAGCACCAGGATGCCGATGAGCTCCGATTTGTTGACAAAGCGATTCTCGGTCATGGCTTCAGCCCTTTTTGTTATTTGCGGACCTTGAGGGCGAACAGACCCTGCGGCCGCAGCATCAGAATTCCGACCACGGCAAGCAGCGTGAGGACCTTGGCCATCGACCCCGACATGAAGAACTCGAGCGTCGATTGCGTCTGCGAGATGCTGAATGCGGATGCGATGGTGCCGAGCAGGCTCGCCGCGCCGCCGAACACCACCACCAGGAACGTGTCCACGATGTAGAGCTGGCCCGAGGTCGGCCCGGTCGAGCCGATCATGGTGAAGGCGCTGCCGGCGACGCCGGCGATGCCGCAGCCGAGCGCGAAGGTGTAGCGATCGACCTTCTCGGTATTGATGCCGACCGCACCGGCCATGATGCGGTTCTGCACCACCGCGCGGACCTGGCGGCCCCAGCGCGACTTGTACATGACGTAGGCGACCGCAATGGTGATCAGCACCGTCAGGCACATCACGAACACGCCGTTGATCGGCACTTCGATGCTGTCGGAAACATGCAGCGAGCCGAGCATCCATTGCGGAAGTTCGACGCCGACCTCACGCGCCCCGAATATCGAGCGGTAGGCCTGCTGCAGGATCAGGCTGAGGCCCCAGGTGGCGAGCAGCGTATCGAGCGGACGCTTGTAGAGGTGGCGGATCAGTACCCATTCCACCAGCATTCCGAGCGCCCCGGACGCTATAAAGGCCAATATCATCGCCAGGAAGAAGTAACCGGCGAACAGGCCCGGAAGGTAGGCCTGGAAGAAATTCGAGGTCATCCAGGTGACGTAGGCGCCGAGGATCATGAACTCGCCATGCGCCATGTTGATGACGCCCATCTGGCCGAAGATGATTGCAAGGCCCAGCGCCATCAGCACGTAGACGGAAAACAGGATCAGGCCCGCGAAACCCTGCATGACGAAGATGGAGCCAAGATCGCCAATCGAATAGTCGCCGAGCATCGATTCATCCTCTGTCGCGCATCGCGGGGAAAAGTCCCGCGTCGCGCGCACATGCGCGACGCGGGGGTATTGGACGCGGACTGACGATCCGCATCAGGGAGATGCTTGCGAGAAGCCGGCGCTGTGG
>JBAUUA010000010.1:0-3335 GCA_049582465.1 Bradyrhizobium sp.
GCACAGCGCCAGGCGGCGCCTTGGGCGTCTGCGCCTGCGCCTGCGCCACGGCCGTGGTGCCAACCACGCCGGCGAGCGAGCCGGCGGCGAACAGGAATTTGCGGCGGTCGGTCATTGCCGCGCGCGGAAACATCCCGTCCTTGCATTCGCATTCCAGCTCTTGCGCCTTGCGCTCGGCGATATGCCGGGCCTCGGCCATGGTCATTTCCTCGACCATGCGCCGCGCCTTCTCGTCATAAATAACGGATTCCGGCCGTTCCATCGTCGCCTCCCTGGCAACCACACGGGGCGCAATCCATCGAGAGCGCCCGCGGGAATTATTATTATTCTCCGACCTTAGCCGAAGGCAGCAATAAAGCTCTCTCGTTACCTCTATGATGTTATCGACGCGGCCTAATTTGGCGGAAAATTCGAGTTAGTTTGCGCTGCAAAGCGGGCATCGCCGCTAAATTCAACCGAACAGAGAATGCGCCCGTTACTTTCGCTCGGTCGCCGCCGGGGACGCCGAGGCACTCAACGCCCACGCCACCGGGGCCGACGGCCTTAATCCGACAATCCGCGCTTCGGTGGTAAAGCTCCCATCCGCATCGAAGCGGTGGATGTAATAGATCGGGCTCTCCTTCATGTGAGCCGGATACTCGCCTTTGCGCAGTGGCGTCGCGATGCACGGCATCACAATCGCCGGAATGCTGCCGATATGGCCTTCCGCAGCGCGGTGGACATGCCCGCTGAAAACACCGACGACGCGCCCGGAGTGCTGCAATACATCGCGCAGCCTCGCCATCATCTCTGCCGTCTCGAAATTAAGGGGGTTGGGCCCCACCGGCACCTCGAACGGCGGATGGTGCGCAAAAACCGCAATCGGCTTTTTGGTTTCGGCATCGATCAGATCGTTTAGGCGTTTTGCCCGCACGGAACAAAAGTCGCCTTTGTTGCTGGTCGTGCTCAGTGTGTCGACCGCGATCAGCCTGACCGGATAATCCTCAAGCGAATATTCGATGAAGTCGGCACCCGGCTTGAGATAGCCGTGCGGCGAAAAAGCCGCGCGCAAATTCGTCCGGTCGTCTTTGTTGCCGGGGATGACATAGACCGGCACATTCGCCTTCGCGAGGATACGCACGGCCTCGGCGTATTCGTCCGTCCGACCGTTATGAACGATATCCCCGCTGTGAAGGATCACATCGGGCGCCGGATTGAGCGCGTTGACGTCCGCAATCGTGCGTTCAAAATCGCCTATTCTCTGATCGGCGTCGGGCGTATCCAGCGCTATGTGGGTGTCGGAGATTTGCGCGATGATCATGATGCGCGACACTAGCCTGCCGATTTCAGGCCCGCGTAATATTTCTTGAGGATCACCACTACCTCCGGCCGGCTGAACTCCGGCGGTATGTCCGCGTCGGTCGAGAGCATCTCACGCTGCTGCGTGCCGGAAATCGAAATGTGCTCCTTCGGATCGTGCGGGCAGGTCTTCGCTGTCGCCATGCCGTAGCACTTGCGGCAGTAGAACGTGACGTCGATCTTCAGCGGCTTGGTCAGCAGCGCGCCGGGCCAAAGTTGATCGAAGATGTGATGCGCGTCGAAGGGGCCGTAGTAGCTGCCAACGCCCGCATGGTCGCGCCCGACGATCAGATGCGAGCAGCCGAAGTTCTGGCGGATTAACGCGTGCAGCAGCGCCTCGCGCGGGCCAGCATAGCGCATCTCGATTGGATAGCCCGCCTGGATGACCGTCCCCGGACGGAAATAATTGTCGATCATCGCCTGGATCGCCCGGGTACGGACATCGGCCGGAATGTCGCCTTCTTTCAATTTCCCGAGCACCTGATGGATGAAGACGCCATCCATAACCTCGACCGCGATCTTCACCAGATATTCGTGGCTGCGGTGCATGGGATTGCGGGTCTGGAAGGCCGCGACATTCGACCAGCCGCGCTCGAGAAACATGGCCCGCGACTGAGCGGGGCGGATATAGAGGTCGGGATATTTGACGGGATACTCGCCCTCGCTCAGCACCATGACACGCCCGGCGAGATTGACGTCTCCCTGCGCCAGAACCTTCGCCACGCCCGGATGCTTCGGATCGGCGGTGCGATAGACGTGTTCGGCCTCGAATTTCTTGTCGATCGAATACTTCTCGCGCACTTCCATCACAGCGAGTATGTCGCCGGTCTCGGCGTCGACGAGAGCGACCTCCTCTTCGGCATGGATGCTGTCGGCAAGGTCTTTGCTGACGGGAAGCGTGATGGGAATCGGCCAAAAGAGGCCGCTGGCCAGCTTCATGTCCTGGCAGGAGCCGCGCCAATCGTCATGCCCGATGAAGCCATCGAGCGGCGTATAGGCGCCCATGGCCAGCATAAACACGTCGGAAACCGCGCGTGAGTCGAGGGGAATCTTCCTGAGCTTCTCCGCGCGCTTGCGCTCCGCGGCCCGCTCCGCTTCCGGCAGCAAGAGCGGCTTCACGGATTCGGAGCCGTGCGGCGGGACAAGCTTCGACATGTGAGGCTATGGCTTCTTTGGGGTCTTGTATTCGGTTTCCTTCTGGAACTGGTCCCAGACGGTTTCGAAGCCAACAAATCCCTTCTCGGTTGCCGGTTTCTGACGCGTCGTCAGAAAGCGCGCATGTCCGTCAGGAACTTTGGTGGGGGTAGGTTTTGTCTCGCTCATAAGTCACCTTTTGCCGTGAAGCCGAAATTTGTCCGATGCCATTCAAACAGCCCGCATGAGCGACGGGTCGATATCCGGCCCGGCGATGATCGCCCCACCCGCCTTTGTCTCTTCGTCGGTCGCGTCGCGCACAGTCAATATCTTGAGCGAAAAGACAACCTCTCTGCCGCAGAGCGGATTGTTGCCGTCGACGGTCAGTGTCTCGTCGTCGATCCGCGTCACGAGAAAGCTGCGCGTCTGGCCCTTATCGTTTTCCATGAGGATGGAGGTGCCAAGCTGCCGATACTCCTCGGGAACGTTGTCGATATTATCGGTAAAAACCAGCGACTCGTCTCTGGGGCCGAAAATCTGATTGCCGTCGATCGGCACATCGATGACGTCGCCGGCGGACTTGCCCTCCAGTTCCATGTGGACGGAAGGGGCGAGAATTTCATTGTGTCCGTGTACATAGCCCAACGGGAATTCGACCATGGTGAGAACATGGCCCGATTTCTTGTCGGTCACCTTGTAGGTCAGCCCGACAAACTTGCCGTCCCGAATGGTTTCACCCATGTCGAATCCACCGGTCAAAAGATAGACGCACCGAAAATCCTGACCTTTTCGTTTTCATAGCCGAGGACAAGTCTGCCAACCCATTCGCCTGCTTTCTTGCTGCTCCGTTGCCGGTAAAGGAC
>JBAUUA010000011.1:0-3305 GCA_049582465.1 Bradyrhizobium sp.
ATCCATTGGGCCGGACTGAGTTCGCCGTCATAACCCTCAGCTTGTACGAGCCGTCCCACCTGCAGCAGGAGCTCTGCCGTTTCGCGCGCTGACATGATTACCTCTGTGACATAATAGCGTTTCGAAATTAACTTGACAACCGATCTGATGAAGATAATTTCGTTTCGAAACTAGCTGGAGGGCTTGATCGTGGCCCGCAACGCAGCCCAGCCGATCCTTACGGCCGAACCCGGCCTCACCCACTATCTTGAGGAAATCCGGCGGTTCCCGATGTTGGAGCGCCAGGAAGAATACTTGGTAGCCAAGCGCTGGCGCGAGCACGGCGATCGCGACGCGGCGCACAAGCTCGTCACCAGCCATCTGCGGCTCGTGACCAAGATCGCCAGGGACTATCGCGGCTACGGTCTGGCGATCTCGGAGGCGATCTCCGAGGGCAATGTCGGCCTGATGCAGGCGGTCGAGCGCTTCGAGCCGGAGAAGGGCTTCCGGTTCGCCACCTACGCGGCGTGGTGGATCAAGGCGGCGATCCAGGAATACATCCAGCGCTCGCGGTCGCTGGTGAAGATGGGCACCACGGCCAACCAGAAGAAGGTGTTCTTCAACCTCCGCAAGACCCAGAACAAACTCGCCATCCTCGACGATGGCGATATGCGGCTGGACCAGGTGAAGATCATCGCCCGGCGGATCGGCGTCACCGAAACGGACGTGATTTACATGAACCGGCGACTCAGCGGCGATGCCTCGCTCAACGCCGCGATCCGCTTGGACGGCGATTCCGGCGAGTGGCAAGACCGGCTGGTGGACGAATCCCCGGACCAGGAGACGACGCTCGCCGCGAGCGAGGAGTTCGATAACCGCCGCAAGACGCTGTCCGATGCGCTCACCGTGCTCAACAAGCGCGAGCGGCGCATCTTCGAGACGCGCCGGCTCGCTGAGGAACAGATCACGCTCGTGGAGTTGGCCGAGGAATTCGGCCTCTCGCGCGAGCGCGTACGCCAGATCGAGGTGGGCGCCTTCGCGAAGGTGCAGAATGCAGTGAAGCACCGCGTCGCGGCGATGGCGACCCCGGCGCCTCTGCAGGTGCGTTAGCTTCCAACCCTCTCCCGCGGTGGGAGAAACTGACGATGGACGTGTCGCTCTGGGTACGTTTCACGGCAACCGAACGACGCGAGGGGGCGCCGCTCACCGGGTGCTGATCGAGCCCTCGCTCGACGATCCATGCACGGCACTTTGCATCATCGATCGGGCGCCTAAGCCGCGCGCTGCAGATGGAAAGTTATCCGAAGTTTCATAATGAAGTGGGGGTACCGATCGTGCGCATTGGCTGCCGCGAGTTCAAGTGCATTGGGGATAAACCACCGCAAGATCACCCACACATCTACCTCAAGATAGGCGAGGCCAGTGAGATCGTCTGCCCCTATTGCTCTACGCTATTCCGCTTCGATCCGAGCTTGGGCACACACGAAGCTGATCCGGCGGATTGTGCTTACGGCGACAGGGACTGAGCTGAAAAACAGCAACGCTGCTTCCTTCGCCATGCCGGCCGCAGCCAACTAGCGCCAGGCGCCATCGTCCCGCGGTCTCGGGACGGTTTGCGATGACCACGAATGATTCGAATTCGGCAGGATGCAAGCGTCACGACGGCCGAACCAGCGATAGCGGTTGCGCGCGACCAAGCCAAAGATCGCGTCCCGGATCACCCGTGGGATGAATTGGAAGTCCCATGTCCACCGCCAGCGCGAAAGCTCGCGCGCAATGCGCAGCACGGTCTCGGATTTTACAAAGGCCTGGCCGTTCGCCAAGAAGGCAAAGGAACCCGGGCGATCAGGATCGATGCCGAGCTGCTCAGCGAGCGGACGTCCCTCGGCCAACTGGATCGGAACGAAGCGGCAGCCGCGCGAGCACAGGACGCATACGCCAACAAACAGGATCAGGCCGTGCGGTGAGTTGATGCCGCCAGGACTTTTTGGATCAACGACGATTGACTGCTCCGCCTGTATGGAAAAAGCAAACACCCGCGGGACGACCGGCGAAACAGGGGTGGTCGTCGCCCTAGAGCCTGTCTCGAAAATGGCTGCCGACATCACTGATGGCCGAGCACTGGGCGGCAACCTCCGTCTCATTCGATCACCTCGCCAACGCTTGCTCGCCCGCGCTAACGAGTGGATCAAATGAGCGGGTCCCGGCTTGAGCTGCGCGGTAACAGCGCCGCCTCCAAGAGGTCGATATCCCGAAGCCTGGGCGGCGGTTCGTTTGCTACTTCCTCTGCCAGTAGCTTTAAAAGCTTCTCCTGCCGCGCGTCAGCTTTCGCTGCCGCCCCTTCCGATGCAGCCACGAGACTGCGATAGAGCTTTAGGTTTTGCTGGCGAATGAAAAATTGATGTTCCATAGCTACTTCCTCTGAGGGCATGGACCGAAGGGCATCGTGCGCCTAACAATGGGAAGTGTCGAAGAAGGCGGATTGGGAGCCGGAAGAACTCTACTAAACAAAACTGCCCGTCGAAGCGAGCAATTCGTTTCCATCAGCGTTGCGGATCTCTTCGTTGGCCGCCGCCCTGCTGGCCGTCCTGGTTTGGATTTTGCGTCTGTTGGCCAGGCGTCTGACTCGGGTTCTGGCCGGACCTAGCGGACTAATCGCCCTGTCGATTCTGTTGATCATACTTGTTGGGATCATTCTCTTTGTCATCACGTCTCCTTAATGGTGGGGAACATGTGACAACCGAGCATACGATGGTTCGTTCCGGCAAAAAGAAAGCCGTTCAATTCAAATGTGGCTGACTACTTGCTAATTTATCGCGACCTTTGCCTTCAGTTACCCCCTCGTGCTGAGCGACACATCCAACATAGGCATATGCGCTTTTACCGTTTAGCACCCGGAGTGTGTTTCAATGCCTTTGCGATTTTCTTGGCGCCGGCTTTAGTTGACCGATATCCGCTGGAGTCCAAGGCGAGAGCTTCGTTTTTCCTTGGCATCGCCGCGTTCACATCTCACGCCTAGCCGGGTCTTTTGCGTGATCGTCCCGCCGTCATCCGGATTATTTAGAGGCTGAAACCGCTCTTGGGCAACTATCTCACGTAGCAAGCGTGTTAGAAACGCTGTCCAAATTGGTCGCGACTCCGCCACCAACTGCGCGCGACACGAACGCCCGATTCATCGAGCGATGGAGCGCAGGTTTTGGGGGATGGCCCGAGCTTGGACTCGTCCTACGCGCCGCGCGGGCCGCGCAGTCAAGTCGCCGAGCCTCAGAATGTGCTCAGGTGCGCTTTAGCCGCAATTGCTCCAGTTGAATCAGTGCAACCGGAAC
>JBAUUA010000012.1:0-3900 GCA_049582465.1 Bradyrhizobium sp.
GCCATTCGCGATCTGCGACCACAGGCCGTGCCGCTCGAGCACCTTGCGCGCGTAGAACTGCATGATGCCTTCATTGACCGGGTTCGGCAGCGAGGTCCGGACGTTGGGCCGGACGAGGTCGTCGATCCCGGCGATCTTCTTCGGATTGCCTTTCGCGACCATGATCTGCAGCTCGTTGTGCATGTAGACGGCGTATTGGCTCATCAGGCCGGCGGCCTTGAGCTGGCGCAGGTGCCCGAGATTGACGGACGCATAGACGTCGGGCGCGCAGCGATATTCCTTGCCGTTGTAGGTCCAGCCGCCGTTCTGGATCGCCGAAAGGATCAGGCCCGGGGGAAGCGTGATCAGTCCGACCGTCACGCCGGGATGGGTTTTCTGGAAGGCTCCGACGACCTCGTCCATCGCGAAGAACTGATTCCCCGCGACCCAGAGCACCAGATCCGCGCCGGACGTCATGTGCTCGAGTGCCTCGACGCCCTTCTGGATAGTCCCGTCGGTCCGATAGAATTTGAGGTCGGTATCCTTGTTCGGTGGAATGGCGGCGAGTTCTTTTGGCGGTTTCTCCTGCGCGAACGCGATCGATTGAAAGCCGGGGTTCGCGGCCGTCAAAACGATCCCGAACATCACCGCAAGCGCCGCACGCAGATATCTCGCGCCCATTCGTGACACCGGTTTCCTCACGCTATTCTCCTGTGATATTTGCCGCGCCGCCACAATCTAGCAAATAATCGCTCGCCATGCAGATCGCGGTTTGACGCTATAGTCGCGCGCGTCAGCTCAGGCCGTGTTGCCGGCATCGACCGTCAGCACGCTGCCGGTGATGTTGCGGCCGCCGTCGCCGAGGAGGTATTCGACCATGCGGGCGACGTCGTCGACGTCAGGCAGGCGGCGCAAGGCGCTGCGGCCGGCGATGCGCTTGCGCTGATCGTCGGAGAGGGTCTGCGTCAGCTCGGTATCGATGAAGCCCGGCGCGATCGCGTTGACGGTGATGCCGAGCTTGCCGACCTCGCGTGCGAGCGAGCGGGTAAAGCCGGTCGCGGCAGCCTTGGTCGCGCCGTAGACCGACAGGCCGTTATAGCCGGTGGAGGCGATGATCGAAGACATGTTGACGATGCGGCCGGCGCCGTCGGCCATCATGTGACGCACGACGTATTTCGTCAGGATCACCGGCGAGAGGACGTTGAGACGCACCAAAGCCTCGATCTCGCTGTTGTGCATGGTGGCGAGCAGGCCCTCGGTGCCGACGCCCGCATTGTTGACGAGGCCGTAGATCGCGCCGAATTCGTCGCGCAATGCCTTCACAAAAGCCGGAATGGCGTCGGTCTCGGCGAGGTCGAACGAACTGAAGTGAAGGCCGCCTTTGCCCTGCTCCACGACGGCGCGGATGGCCTGCCGCAACTCGTCGCTTTCGCGCCGCGCCACCGCGATCACATTATAGCCGGCCGCGGCCAACCGCCGCGCGATGGCAAGGCCAATACCGCGGCTGCCGCCGGTCACCACCACATTATGCATCGGTTCGCGCCAGCTTTCCGGCCGTCGTGATGTCGAGCGCGTCGACGAATTTGATCATGGCGGGCACCTTGTGCGACGGCAGCTGTGCCCGGCAGTCGGCCATGATCTTCTTGCGGATCTCGTCGGCCCGGCTTGCGTCGCAGCCATCGGCCAGGATGACGTCGGCAACCACGATCGAACCGGTGATCGGGCTCTTGCGCGACCGGGCGCGCGACATCCGCACCTCGGCATGCCGGTTGATCACGGCCTCGATCTCTTCGGGGTGAACCTTGAGGCCCCCGATATTGATGATGCCGCCGCGCCGGCCGACGAAATGGTAGCGGTCGCCGCGCAGCTCGATCATGTCGCCGGTATCGACGAAGCCGTCGCCATCGGCGAGCGCGGCCGCGTCTCGGCCGACATAGGCGTGCGCCGTGCGCGTCGAGCGGATCCGCAGCGATCCGTCCATGACCTTCATATCGACGCCATCGCGGCTCTCGCCGATCAGACTGGCGGGAAAGCCCTCCAGGCCGTCGTTGACGGCAAAGCCGACGCCGGCCTCGGTCGAGGCATAGGCGTGACCGATCGAGGCATCGGGAAAGGCCCGGCGCAGACCATCGAGCACGGCCTGATCGGCGATCTCGCCGGACAGGCGGACGTAGCGCGGCGAAAAGCCGGAGGCCGCGCCGCTCATCAAAAGCTTGCGCCAGTGCGACGGCGTGCCCGAGATATGGGTGACGCCGCGGGCATTCAGGCGCTCGACATGATCGGCGAGCGCTTCGCCCGGCTCGGTCAGCACCATCGAACCGCCACCGATGATGGCACGCAGGAAAATCTGCAAGCCGCCATAGCGCCTGATGTCATAGAAGGTCGCCCATACCGGCGGAGTGCCGCGGGCGGGACCGTCGGCGACGATGGCGCCGGTCAGTCCTTCCAGCGTATGGCCGACGATCTTCGGCACGCCCGAGGTACCGGAGGTCAGCATCAGCCATTCGGTGGCGCGCTCGGTCTTTATCTTTGCGCCCCTGCGCTCCGGCGCACGGGCCGCCACCACCTGATACACGCCGAAATCCGCCCAGCGCGGCGGCTGATCGGTGACGATGGCATCGATCTCGGCATCGTCGATCAGGGCTTGAACATGATCGGCATTGAGATCGGGCGGACACAGCAGCATCCGCCGCGCCACGCCGTCGATTTCCATCATCGCGAGCGCCGATATCAGCTGATCCGAGACCGCGAGCAGTACCGAGCGGTTGGAGAGTTCATCGAAGCGGCCGACCAGGCAAGTCTGCGCAAGGACATCGGTGAGCGACACGACCCGCCGCCCATCCGAAATGGTACGACCCTTCAGCTCCGGACCGAGATAATCGCGGAGCGTGAAGATTTCACGCGGGGACATTTTCATAGGCCCTGACGAAGTCGCCTACCGTGAGCGGAAAGGCGGCGTCCTCCGCAATGGTGAACGGATCGATGCCGAGATCGTCTTCAAGGCGCGCCACCAGGATCGCAAAGCCGAGCGAATCGAAACCGGTTTCATGCAGCGACAGATCGTCGGTGAGCGGCGGCAAGGTCACCTGCTGCTCCGTGGCGATCTGCTGCATCGCTGAAATAATCCTTAACCTTACCGACATGGTCGTTCTTTCGCCTTCCGATCGATTGGGAGCGGCCATGATAGTGCGAAAACGTGAAACATATCGGCCAAGTGCCGATCTTTCGCGGCCATTGGTAAATGCGATGGTTGCCAAAATACTTCCATTTCTCCGGAATCCGGAACGCGACTCGAAAGGGTTCGTTAACTTGCGACCGCAGGCTAGCGCGGCAAACCCTTACAACCGGATCGAGCCATCCAGGATGCGCGCATAGTTTGCGGCGGCGAGTTCGCGGTAGGCGCCGGATGCCGGCTCCCTGAAGAGCAGCGGATCGGTGACCAGGAGCGGATCAAATCCCTCCCGAACCAATTGCTGCTTCTTCTGCTTGAAGGTCTCGGTGGTATCGAGCGCGCTGCAGAAGCGGATCACGACCGGACAGGCATAGGCCGGCAGACGGCGTGACAGATGATCGCCGAATTGCGCGAGATCGAAACTCTCCTCGACCACGAGCGCTGCCATTCCGGCGCGGCCGTCGGTGCCGGGAATAGCCACGCCATAGGTCGTGGCGTCGATGACGCCAGGGCAATCCGCAACCGCCTCGTTCACCTCGGAAGTCGCGACATTCTCGCCCTTCCAGCGGAAGGTATCGCCGACCCGGTCGACGAAGTGGAAGAAGCCGGCCTCGTCGAGCTTCATCAGGTCGCCGGTGCGAAACCAGGCGTCGCCTGGCGCGAATACATCGCGCAGGACTTTCTTTTCGGTTTCCTCGGCATCGGTATAGCCCTCGAAGCGGCCGCCGCCTTCGTCGGCGACGCCGATG
>JBAUUA010000013.1:0-1515 GCA_049582465.1 Bradyrhizobium sp.
CAAGCCGCTCGCCAACCAGCGCGACCTCGCGCTCGCCTATTCGCCGGGCGTGGCCGCTGCCTGCACGGCGATTGCCGAGAACCCGGCGGAAGCGGCCTCGCTGACCATCCGCGCCAATCTGGTCGCGGTCGTATCCAACGGCACCGCCGTCCTGGGCCTTGGCAATATCGGCCCGCTGGCATCCAAGCCTGTGATGGAAGGCAAGGCGGTGCTGTTCAAGAAGTTCGCCGGGATCGACGTGTTCGACATCGAAATCGCCGCCGACACCATCGAGCGCGTGGTCGAGACGGTCGCCGCGCTGGAGCCGACCTTCGGCGGCATCAATCTGGAGGATATCAAGGGACCGGAATGCTTCGAGATCGAGGCGCAGCTCAAGGCGCGGATGAAGATCCCGGTCTTTCATGACGACCAGCATGGCACCGCCATCATCGTCGGCGCCGCCATTACCAACGCGCTGCTGCTGACCGGCAAGAAGCTTTCCGACGTCAAGATCGTCGCCTCCGGCGCCGGCGCTGCGGCGATCGCCTGCCTCAACCTTCTGGTCGCGATGGGCGCGCAGCGAAAGAATATCTGGGTCTGCGATATCGACGGCGTGGTGCATGAGGGCCGCAACACGCTGATGGACCGCTGGAAGTCCGTCTATGCCCAGAAGACCGACAAGCGGAAGCTCGCGGAAGTGATCGGCGGCGCCGACATTTTCCTCGGGCTGTCGGCGCCCAATGTGCTGACGTCGGACATGGTCACGGCGATGGCGGAAAAGCCACTGGTGATGGCGCTCGCGAACCCGAACCCGGAAATCATGCCGGATGAAGCGCGAAAAGCCCGCCCCGACGCGATGATCTGCACCGGGCGAAGCGACTTTCCCAATCAGGTCAACAACGTCCTGTGCTTTCCCTTCATCTTCCGCGGCGCGCTCGATGTCGGCGCCACCGCGATCAACGAGGAGATGAAGAAGGCCGCGGTCGATGCGATCGCGCAGCTCGCGCGCGATCCGCCGGTGGACGCCATCGCGCAGGGGTTCGACAGCGGCGAGGCGCAAGGGTTCGGTCCGGGCTCGCTGATTCCGAGCCCGTTCGATCCGCGGCTGATCCTGCGCATCGCGCCGGCGGTGGCGAAGGCGGCGATGGAATCGGGCGTCGCCTCGCGTCCGATCAAGAATTTCGAGGACTATGCCGCGCAACTGGAGCGCTTCGCGTTCCGCTCCGGCCTGGTCATGAAGCCGGTCTTCGCCAAAGCGAAAACCCAGCCGGTCCGCGTGATCTATGCCGAGGGCGAGGACGAGCGCGTCCTGCATGCGACGCAAGTGGTGCTCGAGGAAAAGCTGGCGCGTCCGATCCTGGTTGGACGTCCCTCCGTGGTCGAGGCACGGATCAAGCGGTTCGGCCTCGCCATCAAGGCCGGCCGGGATTTCGACCTGGTCAACCCCGAGGACGACCCGCGCTACCGCTCCTATGTTCAGTCCTATATCGACGTCGCCGGCCGCCACGGCGTCACCCCCGATGCCGCGCGCACGGT
>JBAUUA010000014.1:0-5397 GCA_049582465.1 Bradyrhizobium sp.
CGTCCTGGGAGCGGCCAGCCGCTTCGGCGGCCCGGCCTTGCCAATAGCCGGCCCGCGCCAGCGCGGTCGGGTTGACGCTGCCGACGCCGATGCGGGCAAAATGCTGCGCCGCCGTCGCGGGATCCATCAGGAAACGCAGCGCAATCCAGCCCGACGTGAATTCCTGCTCGGTCTTGTAGATGTCGCGCGCGGGCAGTGCCGCATCGCGCGCGATCAGATAGGCGGTGCGGTACTCGCCGATGTCGAGCATCTTGCGCGACAGCAGGCGCCGCTCGATCCACCATTCGTCGACATTGTAGAGGCGCGCCGGGTCCTTGGGCGCGCTGAGCATGAGCTGGGCGGCTTCGGCGAATTTCTCTTCGCGGCGGAGCAGCTGGATCCTGCTGAAGATGTAGCCGGGATCGCCGTGCAGTTCGCGCGGAACCGCATCGAGCAGCGCCCTGGCGTTGGAGGCCTTGCGATAGGAAGCGATCCGCGCCTTCGCCAGCGCGACCTCGGCGGCGCCGAGCCGCTTGGCAGCGCGCAGCGCGGCCTCGTGCTCGCTGCCGTAAAGCATCAGGTCCATCCGCGCCTTCTGGTCGCCCGGCGTCAGCAGCGCGCCGAACAGGTCGAGCGCCGTGCTTTCGGTATCCTCGGACATGGCATCGTTGCGCCAGGCGTCGCGCACCAGACGCTCGGCGTTGGCGCGGTCGCCGCGCGCGAGCATCACCCGCGCCAGCGCGAACTTGCCCTTGGCCGACAACGGCGATTCGTTTTCGAACCACGCCCACACCGTGGCGTCGTCGCGATGATCGTCCCACAGCGCCGCCTCGAGACGGCGGCGCAGGAAGGTCTGCGACGGCCAGCTGGGGTTGCCGGCGATGAAGGCGCGATAGCGCTCGACCGACGCCCCGTTGTCGTCGCTGCGCAGGATGATCCATTCGGCAAGTTTCCGTGCGACCGGATCCGTGATGACCGCTTCGGCCTGGGTTGCGTCCGCTGGCTTGTGCTTGCGCACGAGGTCGATGACGTTCTCCAGCGCATCGGTATCGGCCTGCGAGGTCGACGAGGTCGCGGCTACCGCGGCCGGGGGTGGCGGCGGCTTGCGCGGCGGCGGCAAGGCCACGTGCTGGCGCGTCGCGGGGGCAAGCGCCGTAGCCGCGGGAGCCCGCGCCGCAACGACGGGAGCGGTATTTTTGGCAGCAGTCTTTGCCAGGTTCTTGGCCGCGGGCTCGGTTTTGGGCACGACGTTGCGCGCGATCGGTCTCGGCTTCGGCAATGGAACTTTTTTGGGTGTGGCCCAAGCGTCCCCGCTCAACGCCGACAATCCCACGGCGAGCGCCAGGCATGTCGCCAAGGCTGTCGACAAGGCTGTCGATCGCAACGCGGCTGGGCGGCTGGATGGGGTCACGGCCTTCTTTCGCGGCGAATCATTCAATCGTTGAGCCCTAGCTCTATTTGATTGAATATGTGGACAAAATACTAAAATACGCGGGGGACGAGGCGATCTGTGCGCCAGCACCGCGGCAAAATCGCGGCCAGCCTCGGGCGAGCATCGGACCGGCGCGGGCCTTTCGCCGCGTCCCCAGACCCGATATGAATGACCGGTTCAGTGCGGCAAGGCCGCAAAGCGCGCGTTAGGAGGAAGTCCATGGCAGCCAAGACGAATTTCAGGGGATCGTTCACCGCCTTGGTCACGCCCTTCAAGAACGGCTCGCTCGACGAGGCGGCCTTCCGCGCGCTGGTGAGCTGGCAGATCGCCGAGGGCACCCATGGCCTGGTGCCGGTCGGCACGACAGGCGAAAGCCCGACCGTGAGCCATGACGAACACAAGCGCGTGGTCGAATGGTGCATCGACGAGGCGAAGGGCCGCGTTCCCGTGGTCGCCGGCGCCGGCTCCAATTCGACCAAGGAGGCGATCGAGCTCGCCCAGCATGCGGAAAAGGCTGGCGCCAACGCGGTGCTGGTGGTGACGCCGTACTACAACAAGCCGACCCAGGAAGGCATGTACCAGCACTTCAAGGCGATCAACGATGCGATCGGCATTCCCATCATCATCTACAACATCCCGCCGCGCTCAGTGATTGACATGAGCGTGGACACCATGGCGCGGCTGTTCGAGCTGAAGAACATCGCCGGCGTCAAGGACGCGACCGCGAGCATGGTGCGGGTTTCGCAGCAGCGCGCCAAGATGGGCGAGGACTTCAACCAGCTGTCAGGCGAGGACGCCACCGTGCTCGGATACATGGCGCATGGCGGCCACGGCTGCATCTCCGTCACGTCAAACGTGGCGCCGCGGCTGTGCTCCGAATTTCACCTCGCCTGGCAGAAGGGCGATCTTGCGACCGCGCTCAAGCTGCACGACAAGCTGATGCCGCTGCACACCAACCTGTTCATCGAGTCCAATCCGGCGCCGGTAAAATACGCGCTGTCGCTGCTCGGCAAGATGGACGAGACGCTGCGGCTGCCGATGGTGCCGGTGACCGAACCCACGCGCGTGGCGGTGCGCAGCGCGATGGTGCATGCGGGGCTGATCAACTAGAGCCTTTCGATATTGCCGCCATGAGTCTTCCGGTTCGCAACGCTGAAAAGAGGGGGCTGCAGATGCTCAAGGAATTCCGCGAATTCGCCATGAAGGGCAACGTCGTCGACCTCGCGGTCGGCGTCATCATTGGCCTAGCCTTCGGCGCGATCGTCAACTCGCTGGTCGGCGACATCATCATGCCGATTATCGGCGCGATCACCGGCGGCCTCGACTTCTCCAATTACTACACGCCGCTGTCGAAGGCGGTCACCACCGCCGGTAACCTCGCCGAGGCCAAGAAGCAGGGCGCGGTTCTGGCGTGGGGTAATTTCCTCACCCTGACGATCAACTTTCTCATCATCGCCTTCGTGCTGTTCATCGTGATCCGCGCCATGAATGCCTTGAAGCGCAAGGACGAAGCCGCGCCGGCGCCGGCGAAACCGACGCCCGAAGTCGAACTGCTGACCGAGATCCGCGATCTGCTCAAAAAGTCTTGACGTGCACGCGTGCGGACGGAGTGCTATCGCTTTCGTTTTCCTGAGATAATTGCATCATGGCCGAAAAGAACCAGCGCGCGATCAAGGTCGTCGCGGAGAACCGCAAGGCCCGGTTCAACTATGCGGTCGAGGACACGGTGGAGGCGGGAATCGCGCTGACCGGCACCGAGGTCAAGTCGCTGCGCAGCGGCAAGTCCACCATCGCGGAATCCTATGCCGATACCAAGGACGGCGAGGTCTGGTTGATCAACGCCAATATCCCGGAATATCTGCAGGCCAACCGCTTCAATCACGAGCCGAAGCGGCCGCGCAAGCTCTTGCTGCACCGGAAGCAGATCAACAAGCTGATGGGTGCGGTAGAGCGCGAAGGCATGACGCTGATACCGCTAAAGCTCTATTTCAACGAGCGCGGCCGCGCCAAGCTGCTGCTGGCGGTGGCCAAGGGCAAGAAGCTGCACGACAAGCGCGAGAGCGAAAAGAAGCGCGACTGGGGCAGGGAGAAGGGCCGCCTGCTGCGGGCGCGGGGATAAAGGCCATCATGATGCCTATCCGTCATTGCGAGCGAAGCGAAGCAATCCAGCGTCCAGCACGGCACGATGGATTGCTTCGTCGCAAGGGCTCCTCGCAATGACGACAATGGAGAATCCGATGAACCAGAGAAATCTCCTTGAAGTCGACTGGAGCAAGATACCGGCGCCGGTCGATGACGGCGCGGCGGCGCATCTGGTCGGCATGACCATTCCGCCGATCGGCCTCGTCGCTACTGACGACACCTCAGTGACGCTGTCGGCGCTGCCGGGGCGCACCGTGGTGTTCGCCTATCCCAGGACCGGCGAGCCCGGCAAGATCGCACTGGTCGACGACTGGGACATGATCCCCGGCGCGCGCGGCTGCACGCCGCAGACCTGCGCATTCCGCGACCTGTTCGCGGAACTGAAGGCCGCCGGCGCCGCGCAGGTGTTCGGCCTGTCGACGCAAAGCAACGCCTACCAGACCGAGATGGCCTCGCGGCTGCATCTGCCGTTTCCGGTGTTGTCCGACGAGAAGCTGCAGCTGACGCGCGCGCTCGATTTGCCGACCATGGAGGTGGCGGGTCTGACGCTGATCAAGCGGCTGGCGCTGATTGTCGACGACGGCCGCATCAGCCACGTGTTCTACCCGGTGTTCCCGCCCGACCGGAACGCCGGCGACGTGCTGGCCTGGCTGAAGGAAAATCGGGTTTAGTCTGTAGGGTGGGCAAGGCGCGTCGGCGTCGTGCCCACCGTTCCAAGCGCTGCGCGAAGACGGTGGGCACGCTTCGCTGTGCCCCCCTACGGGTTTCCCTAATCCAGATCCGCTTTTACCTTCGCAAACACGCTGCGGAACATGTCCGGCGTCAGGACCCGGGTGTTGGTGTTGTAGCGCGAGCAATGGTAGCTGTCGTAAAGCTTCACCTTGCCTGTCTGGTGGACCGCGCCGTGCGCGAACGGTGCCGCGGCGCTGCGCAGGCCGAGCGCCTTCAGCGTCGAATCGTGCGCAATGCGGCCGAGCGCCACGATGGCGCGCAGCCTTGGCATCGAAGCCAGTGTCGCGACGAGGAATTGCCGGCAGGTGTTGATCTCCGCCGGCAGCGGCTTGTTCTGCGGCGGCACGCAGTGCACCGCGTTGCCGATCCGGCAATCGACCAGCGTCAGCCCGTCATCGGGCCGGGCCTGATAGACGCCCTTGGCGAAGCCGTATTCGAGCAGCGTGGCATAGAGCAGGTCGCCGGCGAAATCGCCGGTGAAGGGACGCCCGGTGCGATTGGCGCCCTGCAACCCCGGCGCGAGGCCCACGATCAAGAGCCGGCCGTCGGGATCGCCGAATGCCGGCACCGGCGAATTGAACCAGGCCGGTTCACGCGCGCGCGTTGCCTCGCGGAAGCTGACGAGCCTCGGACAAAGCGGACAATTGCGATCGGGTTCGGCGGCAAGCGCAGCGGGCCGCGTCGGGCGGCCGGCCTTGTTGTTCTCAGTCGTCGAAATCGTCGTCATCGCCCCTCGGCGCCATCGTGGTCGCGCGCTGCAGGAATTGCGGCGCGTGGTGGCGCGGCTCGCGCGGGGCGGGACGCTCGGACGGATCGCGGCCGAGCTTGGATTGCAGCTCCACCAGATCGGTGAAGACGTCGGCCTGGCGCCGCAACTCGTCGGCGATCATCGGCGGCTGGCTTGAAATCGTCGAGATCACGGTGACCCGCACGCCGCGGCGCTGCACCGCCTCGACCAGCGAACGGAAATCGCCATCGCCGGAGAACAGCACGATCTGGTCGACATGCTCGGCGAGCTCCATGGCGTCGACTGCGAGCTCGATATCCATGTTGCCCTTGACCTTGCGGCGGCCGCTGGCGTCGATGAATTCCTTGGTCGCCTTGGTGACGAC
>JBAUUA010000015.1:0-8388 GCA_049582465.1 Bradyrhizobium sp.
CCAGGAATTTCACCACCTTGCCGTAACGCGAGCAGTGATCGACCGCGAGCTGGCGGACATCCGTCTGCGTGGCCATGGGAAAGGCGATGATGCCGCCGGTATCGTTGCCCTTGAACGGCGGCACCCAGTCGGCCCGCGCCGGCGCGCACGCCAGCATCCCGCAAACGGCAACCAGGCTCGCAGCCCCCATGATTCGCATCGCAGACTCCATTCGGCTCGACGACACCTTAGAGCGCATCCTCGGCCATGAAAAGAACGCCGACCATCTCGTGGTAGACTTGTCGGCAGGTGTTGCCGCGTTGCACTTGACCTCATGCGGGCTTCGCGGCACCCTCTCAGCCTTGGTTCTCCCGGCGGATCGCCCATGCCCGACCTCTTCGCTTCATTGAAAAAAACCGGCCTTGGCGCCGCGTTCGCCGTCCTGTTCGGCGTGCTGGTTCCCGGCCAGAGCGCCCAGGCGGCCAATCCGCTGGAATTGAACTTCTGGCTGTCCGGCCCGCGTTATGATGGCCAGGTTGCTCCCTGCGAGAGCGCGCTGCCAACCATCTCCACCCAGTTCTGGGAAAAAGAGAGCACCTTCTGGAATTCCGACCTGCGGATCACCGGCTTTGGGCAGATTCGCGAAACCGCTTTCCGCCCCTGGCAGTCGGACAATATCCCGCGGCGCTACTGCAGCGCCGAGGCCATGGTGAGCGACGGCAAGGTCCGCACTGTGCACTATTCGATTATCGAAGACGGCGGTTTTGCCGGTTTCGGCCAGGGCGTCGAATGGTGCGTGGTCGGGCTCGACCGCGACTGGGCCTATAATCCCCGCTGCAGGGCCGCCAAGCCCTGATTGCTCGCCCGGATTCCCGGCTGGTTCTGCGGGCCTGAAACGTGGGGCTGGGGGCCGGGTTCGCATCGTCTTCCGATTTTGTTCTTGAAATGTTCCCATCGCCTGCTAGGCTCCCGGACGTCTCGGAAATGGGAGCGTAGCGATGGTACCTTTTCGATTTTCCTGGATTTCGTGGTTGCTGATCTTGCTGGCGCTGCTCGTTTCGGCGGCGGGGACGGCGTCGGCGCAGGACCGCCGGCAAAATACCCCCGGTGAATTCGATTATTACGTGCTGTCGCTGTCGTGGTCGCCCTCCTTCTGCGAGGAAGCCGCCGAGCGCGGCAGTGAGGGCCGTTCGCAGGCCCAGTGCGGCGGGCGGCCGTTTTCCTTCGTGGTCCACGGCCTGTGGCCGCAATACGAGCACGGCTTCCCGGACTATTGCCAGCGGCCCTCGCCCCGGCTCGATCGCAACATCATGGCCTCGATGCTGGACCTGATGCCGGCGCCGGGGCTGATCTTCAACGAATGGGACAAGCACGGCACCTGTTCCGGCCTTCCCGCGCGGGCCTATTTCGAAACCGTCCGCAAGGCCCGCGCGGCGGTGAAGATCCCGCCGGAATTTCTCGAATTGTCGGAAGTCAGGACCGTCGCCTCCGCCGAAATCGAGGACGCCTTCGTCAAGGCCAATCCGGGCCTGAGCAACGCGGCAATCGCGGTGACCTGCAACCGCAAGCGGCTCAGCGAGGTGCGGATCTGCATGAACAAGGACCTGCAATTCCGCGACTGTGAGGAAATCGACCGCCGCGCCTGCCGGCGCGACGAGGTGGTGATGCCGCCGGTACGCGGCGGGTAAGGCATTTTCACCGTCATTGCGAGGAGCGTAAGCGACGAAGCAATCCACGCTGCGTTCCCGGTTGCTATGGATTGCTTCGCGGAGCCTGTCATCGGGCGCGCATTCGCGCGACCCGGTGGCTCGCAATGACGGGGGTTATGTCGTAACCCTCCGCCATGAACTACCGTCACGCCTTCCATGCCGGCGGCTTTGCCGATGTCATCAAGCACATCGTGCTGGTGCGCATCCTGATTTACCTGCAGGAGAAGCCAGCGGCGTTTCGCGTCATCGACACCCATGCCGGCGCCGGGCTGTACGATCTGACCGGCGAGGAGGCGCGCCGCGGCGGCGAATGGCTGACCGGGATCGCGCGGATCATGCAGGCGCGCTTCTCTGAAACGACGCTGCCGCTGGTAAAACCCTATCTCGACATCGTCAGGGCCTTCAATCCGAACCGCGATCTTGCGGCCTATCCCGGCTCGCCGCTGATTGCGCGCGCGCTGCTGCGGCCGCAGGATCGCCTGACCGCGTGCGAAGTCGAGCCGGGCGCGCGCAAGCGCCTGATCGATGCGCTGCGCCGCGACACCCAGGCGCGGGTGGTCGATCTCGACGGCTGGCTCGCATTGCCGGCCTTCGTGCCCCCGAAGGAGCGCCGCGGCCTCGTCCTGATCGACCCGCCCTACGAGAAGAAGGACGAGTTCGAACGGCTGGCCGAAGGGTTTGCCGAGGCCTACGCGAAATGGCCGACCGGCAGCTATCTGCTGTGGTACCCGGTGAAAAGCCGCCGCGCCACCGACACCCTCGCCCGCCTGGTCGCCGAGGCGGTGGGCACGAGCAAGCCGGCCGGAAAGGCCTTGCGCCTGGAGTTCAGCGTCGCGCCGCAGGCCGCGGATACCGCGCTCGCCTCCGCGGGCCTGTTGATCGTCAATCCGCCATGGACGCTGCTCGGCGAGTTGAAGGCGATCCTTCCCGAACTGGAAAAACCGCTCGGCCAGGGCGGCGCCGGGCGCTTCAGGCTGGAGACGCCCAAGCCCTAGCCGGCCCCCGGTGTTGGCCGCCCCGCGCCTTGCGGATGGCGGGAAAAGTCCGATTTGGACCGTAGGCAATTTGCCGGGAACCGTATTATGCTCTCAGTTATTGATCGGCTTTACGTTCCGCTTCCGCGAATGGTAGCGGCGGAGTGACAAGGCCTCGAAGAATATTTTTCAAGACGGATCGGCGTTGCGAGCCTAATCCGGACGGGTGGCCAAGCCTTCCGACAGCGAAATGTCCGGTCGGGCCGGTGCGCGAGCGCGCAGCGGCGGAAGCAGTACGGGGGAGGAGTTTCCCGATGGCCATGACTGGTACGGTCAAGTTCTTCAACGGAGAACGTGGCTATGGCTTCATCAAGCCCGATGACGGCGGCCGCGATGTGTTCGTCCACATCACCGCCGTGGAACGGGCGGGATTGAAGGACCTGACCGAAGGACAGCGTATTACGTTCGAGGTCGAGCCGGACAAGAAGGGCAAGGGTCCCAAGGCGGTCAACCTGGTGATTTCTTCGTAAGAGCCCGACTCGAAAGGCGGCTGGATAGAATGGGTTGTTTTCTCCTCATTGCGAGGAGCATGAACCGCGCGTATTCCGCCAATGGATTGCTTCGCCGCACTCGCAATGACGATTTGAAGATCCCCGATTAATTGATTGCTCGCGCACAAAAAAATCCCGGCCGCGAGCGGCGGCCGGGAGTTGTGACAGAATCTTTTCTTGGTTCTATCAGAAGTGATAGTTCACGCCGGCGCGCACCGTTCCGAACCGGTAGCCGTTCGGCACGCCGGTGATGGTGAAGTTGCTGTTGGCGAGATCGACGTAGAGATACTCGATCTTGGCGCTCCAGTTCTGGGCAAAGCCGAATTCGGCGCCGACGCCCGCGGTCCAGCCGAAATTGGTGTGGGTTTCCGACAGGCCGAAGGTCTCGCCGCGCAATTCGCCGAACGCCAGACCTGCGGTGCCGTAGAACAGGATGTTGCTGAAGGCATAGCCGCCGCGGCCGCGCACGGTGCCGAACCACGGATTGGAAAACTTCCAGGGCGCGAACGTATCGTCGGCGCCGGTCGCCTGGATGTCGCCCTCGACGCCGAACACCCAAGGACCGGTCTGCCAGTTGTAGCCGGCCTGAACGCCGCCCTCGAAACCCGACGGCTTGGCCGGATTGTTGTCCACCGAGCCCCAGCTATAGCCGAGATTGCCGCCGAGATAGGGACCGGCCCAGCTATAGGCATTGAGCGGCTGATTGACGGTGTAAGGCCCGCGCGATCCGTAAGAAAGGTCGGCGGCCTGCGCCGACATCGTCCAGACCGCGGCGATCGACGCCGCGGCGCGCAAAGCTATCCTGCTCATCTTACTCTCCAACGCAACTGCCGTGACCGCTGGATTGCCGCCCGACGCATCATGCGGCGGGAGACCCAAATGGTTACGGAACTCCACTTTTGATCGAGAAGATTTATCGAGACTTTTAAGTTAAAGGGTTGTTAAGGGCGGTTACCGCCCGCTCAGCATTCTTAAAAAAGTGTTACGCGATCCCTCAGGCACCCACCTCGCGGCGGCTGGCGATGCCCGGCAGCGGCGCTTAAATTCAGGCCATGGATCAGGATTCTACCGACAACCCGAAAACGCCGGTCGCGCGGAAGGCGCGGCCCGGTTCCGAACCGGCCGGAAATACCGACCTGCCGCCGCAGGACCCCTCCGCCGCCGATCTCGACCCCGCGATGGCCACCGCCGACGAGGACGACGAAGCGCGGCTGCCGGAGGTTTCGGAGGAGCCCGCCGAGGCCGTGGCGGAGGGCCCGCTCGCGGTCGGCCACGCCGCGATCGAACAGGCGGTGCGGCTCGCCCCGACCTCGCCCGGCGTCTACCGCATGCTGAGCGCGGCCAATGACGTGCTCTATGTCGGCAAGGCGAAAAATGTCCGCAAGCGGCTTTCCTCCTATGCGCGGGTCAACGCGCCGCAGCCGGCCCGCATCCTGCGGATGATCGCGGCCACCGTTTCGGTCGAGATCGTCTCGACCTCGACCGAAACCGAGGCGCTGCTGCTGGAAGCCAATCTGATCAAGCAGTTGCGGCCACGTTTCAACGTGCAACTGCGCGATGACAAGTCGTTTCCCTACATTCTCATCACCGGCGACCACTGGGCGCCGCAGATCCTGAAACACCGCGGCGCGCAGACGCGGCCCGGACAATATTTCGGTCCGTTCGCTTCCGCAGGCGCGGTCAACCGCACCATCACGGCGCTGCAGCGCGCCTTTCTGGTGCGCTCCTGCACCGATTCGTTTTTCGAAAGCCGCACCCGGCCCTGCCTGCTCTACCAGATCCGCCGCTGCTCGGGCCCCTGCACCGGCGAGATCGATTTTCCCGGCTACACCGAGCTGGTGCGCGAGGCCAAGGAATTCCTGTCCGGCCGCAGCCGGTCGGTGAAGCGGGAACTGGCGGCCGAAATGGAAAAGGCCTCCGGCGAACTCGAATTCGAAACCGCGGCACTCTACCGCGACCGCCTCGCCGCGCTGTCGGCGATCCAGTCGCAGCAGGGCATCAATCCGCGCACCGTGGAGGAAGCCGACGTGTTCGCCATCCATCAGGAAGGCGGCTATTCCTGCGTCGAGGTGTTCTTCTTCCGCACCGGACAGAACTGGGGCAACCGCGCCTATTTTCCGCGCGCGGAGAAATCCTTCACCCCCGAAGAGGTGCTGGCCTCGTTCCTGGCGCAGTTCTACGACGACAAGCCGCCGCCGAAACTCATTCTGCTGTCGCACGCCATCGAGGAGAGCGAGCTGTTGGCCGACGCGCTCTCGATCAAGGCCGGCTTCAAGGTGGAAGTCTCGACGCCGCGGCGCGGCGAAAAGAAGGAATTGATCGCGCACGCGCTGACCAACGCGCGCGAGGCGCTGGGGCGCAAGCTCGCCGACACCGCAACGCAGGGACGGCTCCTGGCCGGGCTCGTCACCACGCTCGGGCTGCCGCATCCGCCGAAGCGGATCGAGGTCTACGACAACAGCCACATCCAGGGCACCAACGCGGTCGGCGCCATGATCGTGGCCGGGCCGGACGGCTTCAACAAGAACCAGTATCGCAAGTTCAACATCCGCTCCGAAGGCCTCACCCCGGGCGACGACTACGCGATGATGCGCGAGGTGCTGCAGCGGCGCTTCAAGCGGCTGATGACCCAGGCCGCCGAAGGCGACGCCAAACCCAGGCCGGACGATGATTCGTTCCCGCAATGGCCCGACCTCGTCATCATCGACGGCGGCCGCGGCCAGCTCAACGCGGCCAAGGAGATTTTCGACAGCCTCGGATTGACGCAGGTGACGCTGCTGGCGGTCGCAAAAGGGCCGGACCGCGACGCCGGCCGCGAGACCCTGTTCATGCCGGGCAAGGAGGCGATCAAGCTGGAGCCCCGCGACCCCGTGCTGTATTTCATCCAGCGGCTGCGCGACGAGGCGCATCGCTTCGTCATCGGCTCGCACCGCAAGCTGCGCAAAAAGGACATCCGCGAGGCGGGCCTGCAGGAAATCCCCGGCATCGGCCCGTCACGGAAACGTGCCTTGCTGCACCATTTCGGAACCCTGAAGGAGATCGAACGGGCCTCGATCGCCGATCTCGGCAAGGTTCCGGGCGTCAGCGCCGAAAGCGCGCGCAAGATTTTCGAGTTTTTCCACGCCCAGCCGGGCTAGACCGGGCTAAAGAGTGGGCAGATTCGGGTCATACGGGCGTCGTCTCCGGCGGATCAGGTGGCGCCCATGGTTGACCTCCGGGCTTCGGCGGTATTGGTAAGACGGATGAACATCGCAACGACAAAGGGTACCGCGAGGAGCTCGCTGTCCCTGCCGAATATCCTGACCTATGCGCGAATCGCCGCCATCCCGGTGGTAGTCGGCTGCATCTACGCGCAGGCCATCATGGACGGCCCGCTGTGGCTGCGCTGGGTGGCGCTGGCCGTGTTCATCGCCGCTGCCGTCACCGATTTTCTCGATGGCTACTATGCGCGGATCTGGGACCAGCATTCAGCGTTCGGCCGGATGCTCGATCCGATCGCCGACAAGCTTCTGGTCGCCTCCTGCCTCCTGATGCTGGCCGCGGACGGCATCATCCACGGCTGGACCCTGTGGGCCGCGATCGTGATCCTGTGCCGCGAAATCCTGGTCTCGGGCTTGCGGGAATATCTCGCGGCGCTGCGTGTCAGCGTGCCCGTGACCAAGCTCGCCAAGTGGAAGACCACGGTCCAGCTGATCGCGATCGGATTCCTGCTGGCGGGCGACGCCGGCGACCAGCTGTTCGCTTCCATCGTCCCCGTCCTGGGCCCGGTGGTTACCCAGATGGGCCTGTTGCTGCTGTGGATATCGGCGATCGTCACCATCTACACCGGCTGGGACTATTTCCGCGCCGGCATCCATCACCTCATCGAGGAGGATGAGGGATGAAGCTCAAATATTTCGCCTGGGTGCGCGAACGGATCGGCAAGGCGGAAGAAACGATCGAGCCGCCGGCCGACGTGCGCACGGTCGATGATCTCATCGCCTGGCTTTCGAAGCGCGGCGAAGCCTATGCCTATGCTTTCGAAAAGCCGAAGGTGATCCGCGCCGCGATCGACCACGCCCATGTCAAGCCGGACGCCTTGATCGCCGGCGCCAGCGAGATTGCTTTCTTTCCGCCAATGACCGGCGGCTAATTGTTCGAAGATTGCGATGAGCCCATGACCGCGATCGTGACCACCCGCATCCAGGAAGCCGATTTCGACATCGCGCGCGAAATTGCCGCACTGACCAAGGGCCGCACCGATATCGGCGCTGTCGTCAGCTTCTCCGGCATCTGCCGCGGCAGCGAAGACGGCGAACCCATCGCCTCGCTGACGCTCGAACACTATCCCGGCATGGCGGAAGCCCAAATCATGCGGCACGCCGATACCGCGATGTCGCGCTGGCCGCTGACGGGGCTGACCGTCATTCACCGCGTCGGCCGCATCGCGCCCGGCGAAAACATCGTGCTGGTCCTGACCTCTTCGCAACACCGCCAGGCGGCGTTCCAGGCGGCGGAGTTCCTGATGGATTACCTGAAGACCAGCGCCCCGTTCTGGAAGCGCGAGGAAAGCGCCGATCGAACCGGCTGGGTCGAGGCGCGCCACCACGACGACGAAGCCGCCGCGCGCTGGACCAAATCCTGATGGCGAAACGCGCCAGACCGGCAGCCCGTCGCGGCCGCACCGCGAAACTTCAGAACAGGCGCAGCCGCGCCGCGACATTGCCGAAAGTTCCGGCCGGCGAACTCGTGACCCTGCTCGATTTCGTCCGCTATGCGGTGAGCCGCTTCACCGAGGCGAAGCTGGTGTTCGCCCACGGCACCACCGATCCCGTGGCCGAAGCCGCGTTCCTGGTCTGCGAAACCCTGCATCTGCACCCCGACCAGTTCGAGATGTTCGCAACCGCCCGCACCACCACGCACGAAACCAGGGCGATCCTCGACGCGATTGCCCGCCGCGTCACCACGCGAAAGCCCGCCGCCTATCTCGTCAACAAGATCTACATGCGCGGCCTGCCCTTCTATGTCGACGAGCGCGTCATCGTGCCGCGCTCCTTCATCGGCGAGTTGCTGGAGTCGCATTTTGCCGGCGAGGCCGGCGAAGGCGGTTCCCTGATCGACGACCCCGCCGCCGTGGAAAGCGTGCTCGACCTCTGCACCGGCTCGGGGTGCCTGGCGATCCTCGCCAGCCGGAAC
>JBAUUA010000016.1:0-2539 GCA_049582465.1 Bradyrhizobium sp.
TAGCCGTCGCTGATGAAGGTGTTGCCCGCCTTGTCCCAGGCCACGTCGGTGACCTGGCGAAACCGGCCGTCCTCGGCCGGCAGCGGCGGCTTGGGATGTTTCAAGGGCCCGGTCTCTTCGTCGGACGCCTCCTGCTTGCGGCCGAACATCATGATGACGCGCCCTTCCGCATCGAACTTGATCACCATGTCCGAGCCCTTGTCGGTGACCCAGATGTTGTCGGCGGGATCGATCTTCACGGTGTGGCCGAACGACCAGGCGTAGAGGTTCTTGCCGATCTCGCGGACGAACTGACCCTTGGCGTCGAACTCCAGAAGCTGCGTCGCCGCGGCGGCGTAGGCCGGTCCGGAAGTGTTGCCGCGCGACAGCACGAAGACGTGGCCTTTGGAATTGACCGACACGCCTGACACTTCGCCGAAATACATATTGGTCGGCAATTTGAGCGGATTGGGAACGGACTCGAAGGCGATCTGAGGAACAGCCTGCTGCGCGAAGGCCGGCGTCCCGGCCAGCAGCAACAATCCGATCGGCCAGTGCTTCATGAAATCCTCCCCGAACGTCTTTTGTCTTTGTTCGTAATGCTAGTCCAAGGCGCAACCCGACGTCCATGCTTGCACGCGCGAGGTTCGTCATGACCGTACCTCGCCGGACGCATGGCGCTGCGCCTGAAGGCATGATCTGTTACGGCGCTTTTGAAATTCCAGTCGTGAGCGGATGCCAATGCCATCTCAGCCGAATGCAAAAACGCCGTCCCTTTTGTTCGCGCTTGCAGCATTGCTGCTCATCTCGTCTCCGTTCCCTCCCGCTTCAGCCGCCTATCCCGACCGGCCGATCAGGATCGTCGTGCCCTTTGCGCCGGGCGGCGGGACCGATGTGGTGGCGCGCACGCTGGCGCAGGAAATGGCCAGGGATCTCGGCGCCAGCATCGTCATCGAGAACAAGCCGGGGGCGGGGACCATCATCGGCACCCAGGCGGTCGCGGCCAGCGATCCCCACGGCTACACGCTGCTGATGGGGACGTTCGCAAACGCGGTCAATCCGAGCCTGAAGGCGAAGCTGCCTTACGACCCGCAGGCAGATTTCGCAGCCGTCGCACTGATCGCACGTTCCTTCAATATCGTCGTGGTCAATCCGAAATCGCCGTATCATTCGATCGCCGACCTGATCGCGGCGGCGAAGGCCGAACCGGAAAAATTGTCCTATGGGACCTACGGCACCGGCACCTCGGCGCATCTGGCGGGCGAATTGTTCAAGAACCTGGCCAAGGTCAATTTGACGACGGTGCCCTACAAGGGCGCCGCGCCCGCCATCACCGACCTGATCGGCGGCCAGATCCAGGTGATGTTCACCACCGTTGCCAGTGCCGCGTCGCTGATCCAGGGCGGCCAGCTTCGGGCGCTCGCGGTGACCTCCGTGCAGCGCTCGCCGGCATTTCCCGACGTGCCGACGGTCGCCGAGGCCGGCGTTCCCGGCTACTCCGCGGAGAGCTGGTATGGCCTGTTCGCGCCGGCCAAAACACCCCGGGACGTCATCGACCGCCTCAACAAATCCGCCGCCATTGCCGTGCAATCCGAGGCGTTCAGGAAGCTCGGCGT
Organism: Bradyrhizobium sp.; assembly: GCA_049582465.1. GTDB lineage: Bacteria > Pseudomonadota > Alphaproteobacteria > Rhizobiales > Xanthobacteraceae > Bradyrhizobium. The sequence continues at coordinate 1,596 of JBAUUA010000016.1, forward strand.
CAACGAGGGGCTGGTGATGGTGGCGGCGCCTCCGCAAGAACTCGACCGCTATTTCCGCGGCGAGGAGGAGCGCTGGCGCAAAGTGATCCGGGACGCCGGCATCACCGCCGAATAGCGGCGTCCATTGGAATAATTGCCAATCGCGGGGGTTGCAGCCACTGTCGACCGACTAGCCAACGAAAACAAGCTTCAACGGGGAGAAAATAATGCGTTCGATCGTTTCCATGACCCTGGCCGCCTGCGCCATGGCAGTGGTGAGTTCACCCACATTTGCCCAAACCACGACGCCCGCGGCGCCGCCGGCACCGCCGTCCGCGGGCGGCACGCCCGACGCGATGCCCTTCGATATTCCCTATGGCATGTCGATCGGGCTCGAGCGCGCCAAGCAGGTCATGGCCGCGGCCGAAGCCGAAGCCAAGCGCCGGAACTGGAAGATGAACATCGCCGTCGTCGATACCAACGGCGAACTGGTCCAGTTCGAGCGGATGGAGGGCGCGCAGATCGCATCCGGCACGATTTCGATCGGCAAGGCCCGCACCGCTGCGCGCTTCCGCAGGGAATCCCGCGTGTTCTACAATGTCTATGAATCCGGCCATCCCTACGTCTCCACGCTCGATCATACGTTGATCGCAAGCCCCGGCGGATTTCCGCTGATCGAAGGCGGCAAGGTGATCGGCGCGGTGGGCTGCAGCGGCGGCACCGGCGATCAGGACGCCGCGACTTGCAAGGTCGGCGCGGAGGTCGTGAAATAAGCTCGGCGGTTCGATACTGGCGCAATCCGCGCACGACATGCCGCTGGAGCCGCGGTGAACCTCTTCCGCGGCGCCGGGGCATGGCTTTCGATCGTTGGACTCAGGACCGGAACCGCAGCGTGGGGGCAACACTTGCCGTCCGCTGGTTCCGGTTCGGCAGCGCCGGCGCCGGCGGGCGGGTTGGCGCAGGAG
>JBAUUA010000017.1:0-2839 GCA_049582465.1 Bradyrhizobium sp.
ACTGGAGCGAGAGCAGGTTCTGACGAACCGATGCTGAAAGAACGATACTGGACATTTGGATACCCTTCTGGATGAACACTATTGACGCGACGCCACACGTTTCAGGCGGCGACGTATCACCCTGTTCTGTCCGGGCTACCCGTTCGTTAAATTGGCACTCCGTACAAATACCCAGAACTACACCGCTTCTGCGTATAATTATCCGTACAAGTACTGAGAAATTAAGCGGAGTGAAAGAAATGGAGCAAATTTGCGCTGTGATCGCGCCGGCGCGGCTGCTCGAAACCCCCTGCAACGCGACGTCGCGCCGGCTTCACTTCAGCAGCGCGCGACAACGTTGCGTGTATCGAAATCCGCCTTGTTTCAGCCCGCGAGCGCGGCGCGGATCATCCTGGCCAGATCGACTTTGCGATATGGCTTGGCGAGCAGGAGCTCGCCGATAGCCAGCATCAACTATGGCGTCCTCCGAATAGCCGGAGGTGTACGGAGTTCGCGGCGCTCAGTCCGCGTCTCCAACGCGTCGAGTTGGTCAAGCAAACTGTCCTGATCGAAGCGGGCGACCCGTTCACACATATCTATCTGCCGCACAACGGCACCATCTCGATGATGGTGCGCCTTTCGGGAGGACAGACGGTGGAGGTGGCGACGATCGGACGCGACAGCATCTTCGGCGCCGCCGCCGCTCTCGACGGCGGCCAATCGTTGACGTCAGCGGTTGCGATTCTGCCTGGCACGGCTTCGGTGCTCGACGCTGCGGATTTTCTGGCGGCGGTCCATCGAAGCGTCACTTTCCGTGCCATGCTGGCGCGGCATGAGCAAGCGCTGCTGGCAATGACGCAGCAATCCGCCGCATGCAATGCATCGTATTCGGTCGAAGCACGCTTGTAGCGCTGGCTGTTGCGCGCGCGATTTATGCGGCGACGAAGCGCTGCCGCTGACTCAGGAAACCCTGGCGCAGCTGATGGGCGTGCAACGAAACGCGATTTCGCTCGTCGCTCATGCGCTGCAGCGAGCGGGAATAATCCGTTACAGCCGCGGTTACATCGATATTACCAACTCGGGCAGTCTCAAGTAGACGGCCTGCGAGTGATTACCGCGCCGTCAACGCGCATCATCGGCGCCTGCTCAAGGTTCCACTTTGAGGCCTCCGCGCCGATGGCAGGCGCACGCCGATACTTGCGCGACGATGCGCCGCGCAACGAAAACGGGGCAGGAGAATGCACCTGTATGCCAATTTTTCTTGCCAACGAAGCGTGCAAGGCTCATCCTCTACGTCGAATACCGTGCATAGTCGGCGACGGTATCGGAGACCGGTTGTGCTCCCTTGAGGAAGGAGGTTTCTTTGGACTCAGCCCCTCGTTCACCCAACGGATTCCTGTCGGCGCTCGGCGCTGATGATTTCGAATTGATCCGTCCGCATCTGCGAACCGTGGACTTGACTCAGGAAAGCATGCTGGTCGAAGTCGGCGAGCCGCTCAAGCGCGCTTACCTGCCGCACAGAGGCGTGATCTCCCTTGTCGTGAAACTTGCGAGGGGAGAGAGCGTCCAGATCGCGATGATCGGACGCGACAGCGTGTTCGGCTCGTTCTCCGCTCTCGGCGACCCGACTGCGCTGAACAGTGCGGTGGTGATGGTTCCCGGCGTCGCCTCGACGCTCGACGTCGATCGCCTCCGCGCCGCCGCCGATCAAAGCGCGACATTAAGGGCGACGCTCGTTCGCCACGGCCTGGCGGTCTATGCGCAGATCCAGCAGACGGCGGGGTGCAACGCCGCCCACACGGTGGAATCCCGACTGGCGCGATGTCTGTTGCACACCCACGATCTGTCCGGCGGCGCCAAGCTCGTCCTGACCCAGGAAGCGATGGCACAGATGATCGGCGCGCGGAGAAACAGCGTTTCGCTGGTAGCCAACACGCTGCAGCAGGCCAATTTCATCCACTACAGCCGCGGGCATATCGAAATTCTCAACATCGAAGGTCTCAGCAAGACCTCGTGCGAATGCTACGCGACGGTGAAGGCGCAGTATAACAGGCTGCTGCGGCCCCGCTGCATGTCGTGAGCTGCCGCCGGCGGCCGGCATACTGTTTCGGCTGATCGTGCCCGTATAACTACGGGTTCCCGCGCTGCCCCCGGCAGATTTATTCCGCGCGGAATTAACGCGCTGTTCAATGACCGCTGATACTTGTCACGATGCTGACGAGTGCAATTTCGAAAAAACGTCGAAAATTTTCGAATGCTGGGAAACCCACACCCGTGCCAGACAAAGTTGCGAACGCTGCGGAGTTGAGACATGGCCTTTGATTTGTCGATGCCGATCCTGGTGGTCGATGACTACAACACCATGATCCGGATCATCCGCAACCTGCTCAAGCAGATCGGGTTCGAGAACGTGGACGATGCCAGCGACGGTTCGGCCGCGCTCGCCAAGATGCAGGGCAAGAAATACGGCCTGGTGATCTCCGACTGGAACATGGAGCCGATGACCGGGTACGATCTGCTCAGGGAAGTCCGCGCCAGCCCCGAACTTTCGCAGACGCCGTTCATCATGATCACGGCGGAATCGAAGACCGAAAACGTCATCGCCGCGAAGAAGGCCGGCGTCAGCAACTATATCGTCAAGCCGTTCAATGCCGCCACCCTGAAGACCAAAATGGAAGCGGTGTTCGAGGTCGCCGGCTAGCAACGCCGGAAGGCGTGCGGCATCCTCATCCGAGTTGCGCCAGCAACCGTACTTGTACGGCTGCCGATTTTCATACACGGCTAACAATGACGGACGATGATCGACAAGCACAGGAGGGCTTCATGATCACGTTCGAAACGGCCGACCAGAAGGAAGTCC
>JBAUUA010000018.1:0-7400 GCA_049582465.1 Bradyrhizobium sp.
GTGACCGGCCCGGCCGCCGAATCCGGCGGCTATGCCATCAAGGGCGCCAAGCTCGCGCTGGAGGCCGTCAACAAGGCGGGCGGCATTCTCGGCAAGCAGGCCGAATTGATCATCGAAGACGATCAGACCACCAATCCCGGCATCGTGCTGGCCTTCTCCAAGCTCGCCGCGCAATCGGACATCGTGGGCTTCCTCGGCTCGATCCGTTCCACGCAGGTGCATGCGATGGCGCCCGACGTTCTCAAGCTCGGCAAGCCCGTGATGATCGGCGGCACCGATCCCAATCTGACCCACATGGGCAATCAGTGGCTGTTCCGCTTCCGCCCCAATGACAGCTATTCCGGCCGCGTGATCGCCGACTACGGCGTCAACACGCTCGGCAAGAAGAAGTGGGCCGTGCTGCATTCGACCGATGCGTTCGGCACCGCCGGCGGCAAGGCGCTGACGGACGCCTTGACCAAGCTCGGCGCGCCGCCCGTTCTCGATCAGGGCTATGCCAACCAGAGCCAGGACTTCACGCCGGTCGTGCTCGCGATCAAGCAGTCCGGCGCCGATATCCTCGGCTCCTACTTCACGTTCGAAAACGATCTCGGCATCTTCGCCCGTCAGTTGCGCCAGCTCGGCGTCAATATTCCCTGGGTGGGCTCGCCCTCGATCGTCAACATCACCGCGCTGAAGCTCGCAGGCCCCGCGCTCTACGGCACCTATGGCGTCGCCGACTATGCCGAGGATTCCAGCGAAGGCTCGAAGGCGTTCGGCAAGGCCTATCGCGATCTCGTCAAGGTCGCGCCGGACAACCAGAGCTCCTGGCCCTATGACGCCGTCAACGTACTTGCGGCCGCGATCAACAAGGCCGGCTCGACCGATCCGACGAAGATCCGCGAGGCGATCCTGGCCATCAAGAAGTTCCCGGGCGCCGAGGGCGAATACAATTTCGACCAGAACGGCGACGGCCTGCACGGCTACAACATCGTCAAGAACGACAAGGGCAACATCGTTTTCGACAAACACATCGAATTCAACGACTGATCGCCTCACCCGGCCCCTCCCGACCAGGAGGGGCCGGCTTCGCGTCCATCGAGGCAGTTCGATGCCGTGTCGCCGCCTCGCGCCTGTTCCCGTCGCCTGTCGAATTCGGCAATCCGATCGCCAATCCGGCGGGTTCGCTTCTCCCACCGAGCATATCCATGGATCTCGTTCTGCAACTGCTCTTTACCGGGATCGGCATCGGCGCCGTCTATGCGCTGGTCGCGCTCGGTTTCGTGCTGATCTTCCGCGCCACCAACGTGGTGAACTTCGCGCAAGGCGAATTCTCCATGGTGGCCGCCTACCTGATGGTGGTGTTCGCCGTCGACCTCGGCTGGCCGTACTGGCTGTCGTTCCTGCTGGCGCTGGCCGGCATGGCGTTGCTCGGCGTGGTCTTCAATCTCGGCGTCTACTATCCGCTGCGGCACCGCACCTTCCTGCCGGTCATCATCGCCACCATCGGCGCCTCGATCCTGATGGCGAACTCGGTGCTGGCGATCTACGGCCCGCAGCCGCAGGTGCTGCAGGGATGGTTCGAGACGCCCGGCATCCAGCTCGGCCCTGTCTATCTCGACAGCCAGTATCTCCTGATCATCGCGGTCACCATCGTGATGGTGATCTTCAACTACTGGTTCTTCGAGCACACCATGCTCGGCAAGAAGCTGCAGGCCACCTCGCAGGACAAGGAGATGGCCTCGCTGCTCGGCATTTCCGTCTCCACCATGATCATGATCACCTTCATCTATTCGGCGGTGCTCGGCGGTCTCGCCGGCATCCTGGTGGCGCCGGTGTTGTTCGTCTCGATCCAGATGGGCTCGACGATCGCGCTGAAGGCTTTCGCCGCCACCATCATCGGCGGCTTCGGCGACGTCGCCGGCGCCATCATCGGCGGGCTCGCGCTCGGGGTCATCGAGACCTTCGGCGCTGCCTACATTTCGGTGCCGTACAAGGATGGCTTTGCCTTCCTGGTGCTGGTGCTGTTCCTGATCTTCCGGCCGCAGGGTATCTTCGGCGAACGCGTCGCGGAGAAAGCATGAGCGCGCCCAGCGACAACATGACCATGGTATCGCCGGTGCGGTCCAAACCGCTGCTGCTGCGCCATCTGCCTTATTTCGTCGCCGCGGCGATCCTGGTGGCCCTGGCCGCCATGATGCAGTTCGACGGCTACATCCTCAACATCCTGATGCAGGCGACGACGTTCGCGATCGCGGTGTTCGGCCTGTCGGTCGTGCTCGGCCTGTGCGGCCAGATCAATCTGGCGCAGGCGGCGTTCTTCGGCTTCGGCGCCTACGCCGTCGGCATAGGAACCACCGATCTGCATGTGAGCTACTGGCTCTGTCTTGTCGCCGGTTGCGTCATCGCGCTGGGAGCGGGCGCGTTCCTGGGGATGTCGACGCTGCGGCTCGGCGGCCATTACCTCGCGATGGTGACGATCTCGTTCCAGCAGATCGTCACCCTTGTCATGATCAACGCGATCGGGCTGACGCACGGCCCGGACGGCGTCTCCAATATCGGCCGGCCCGATCTGTTTCAGACCGCGCAGGGCTATCTCGCGTTCTGCGTCGCGGTGCTGGCGATCGTCGGCTATGCCGTCTGGCACCTGCCGGACACCAAGCTCGGCCGCGCCATGCGCGCGGTGCGCGACAACGAGCTCGCCGCCGGCGTCAACGGCATCGACGTGTTCCGCACCAAGGTCTACGCGTTCGCGCTCTGCGCCGCGCTCGGCGGCCTCGCCGGCGGGCTGTTCGCCGGCGGATTTGCCTATGTCAGCCCCGACCAGTTCTCGTTCGCGGAGTCGATCGTGTTCCTGACGATGTCGCTGCTCGGCGGCGTCACCTCGCCGATCGGATCTGCGATCGGCACGGGATTGTTGATCCTGATCCCGGAATGGCTGCGGTTCCTGAAGAGCGTGCCCGGGCTTTATCTGGCGATCTACGGCCTGTTCGTCATCCTGATCATCCGCTACATGCCCGACGGCATCTGGGGATTCATCGGCGCCGCGCTCGATCGCTGGCGCAGCAGGATCAAGGCACCCGCGGCGGCGGCACCGCTGCTCCTGAAGCCGGCCACCGTCGGCGGCGATATCGTGCTCGAAGTCAAGGGACTGTCGAAATATTTCGGCGGCCTCAAGGCCGTCGACGGCGTCGATATCTCCGTGAAGCGCGGCGGCGTTCACGCGCTGATCGGGCCGAACGGCTCCGGCAAGACCACCACGCTCAACGTGCTCTCCGGCCTCTACAAGGCCACATCGGGCAAGGTCGTGCTCGACGGCACCGACATCACCACCATGCCGCCGCATCAGCGCACCGCGGCGGGCCTCGGACGCACCTTCCAGAACATCCGGCTGTTCCGCTCGATGACGGCGCTGGAGAACGTCGAGATCGGCGCCGAGCGGCCCGGCAATACGCTGATCGGGCAGGGCGGCCCCGCCGCGCTGACCGAGCGCGCGATGGAAGCGCTGGCCTTCGTCGGTCTCGGCCCTCGCGCCAACGAACCGATCACGAGCTTCTCCTACGGCCATCAACGCCTGATCGAGATCGCGCGCGCGCTCGCCGCCAATCCGACGCTGCTGCTGCTCGACGAACCGGCGGCAGGCCTGAACTCGACCGAGAAGCTCGAACTGCATGAGTTGCTCAAGCGCATCGCGGCGCAAGGCCTCACCGTCCTGATCATCGATCACGACATGACGCTGGTCTCTGAGGCGGCCCAGCACATCACCGTGCTCAATTTCGGACGCCGGATCGCGGACGGCGAATCGATGGCGGTGCTGCGTCATCCCGACGTCGTCTCCGCCTATCTCGGGAGCGAATGATGGCGCTGCTCCAGATCAACGATCTGATCGTGCTCTATGGCGAGATCGAAGCGCTGCGCGGCGTCTCGCTCAGCGTCGACGAGGGGCAGGTGGTCACCTTGCTCGGCGCCAACGGCGCCGGCAAATCCACTACGCTGCGGGCGATCTCGGGACTGGCAAAACCGGCGGCGGGCGAAATCCTGTTCGACGGCAAATCGATCGCGGGCCTCGGGCCGGAGGCGATCGTCCGGCTCGGCATCTCCCATGTTCCCGAAGGGCGTCGCATTTTCCCCGGCCTGACCGTGAAGGAAAACATCATGCTCGGCGCGTCGAACCGGCGCGTCGCGAAGGCCGAATTGTCGCGCGAGGCCGACGCCATGTTCGACCTGTTTCCGGATATCCGGCAATTTTCCAATTCGCTCGGCTGGACCTTGTCGGGCGGACAATTGCAGATGGTGGCGGTCGCCCGCGGCCTGATGGCGAAGCCGCGGCTGTTGCTGCTGGACGAGCCTTCGCTGGGGCTCGCGCCCGTCATCGTGCAGGCGGTGTTCCGGATCATCGCGCAGATCCGGCAGAACACCACGGTGCTCTTGGTCGAGCAGAACGCGCGGATGGGACTTTCGGTGGCCGATCACGGCTACGTGCTTGAAACCGGCCGCATCGTGCTCGGCGGCAAGCCCGACGAACTCTGGGGCAACGAAGCCATCGCCGCCGCCTATCTCGGCGGTCACGCCAAGGCACGAGCCTGAACAGCCGGCGAAGATGCATGGTTGCTATCATTGCGAGAGTGTGCCCTTGCCGGGCGACACCCGGGCGGCGATAGTGAACCCCGCGCCTGAGGTCGATGAGGTGAGCAGTCCAGGGGCGACGGCTTAAGCGACGTCGTCATTGCGAGGAGCGCAGCGACGAAGCAATCCATTTCTTTCTTGTGGTTATGGATTGCTTCGCTCCGCTCGCAATGACGGTATAAATGGTCAAAGGGAAGGAAACAAAAGTGGCAAATAACGTGAAAAAAGTCTGGGCTTCGGGCAAGGCCGTGGTGAACGCCTGGCTGGCGATCCCTTCCGGGTTTTCCGCCGAAGTGATCGCGCAATGCGGATTCGACAGCGTCACCGTCGACATGCAGCACGGCGTGCAGGATTACCAGTCGATGGTGCAATGCTTCCAGGCGATGAATGGCCATCCGGTGACGCCGATGGTCCGCGTGCCCTGGAACGAGCCCGGCATCATCGGCAAGGTGCTCGACGGCGGCGCCTATGGCGTGATCTGCCCGATGATCAACACCAAACAGGAAGCCGAGAACCTCGTTCAATACGCCAAATATCCGCCGCGCGGCACGCGCTCGAACGGCCCGATCCGCTCCGGCATGTACGGCTCCGCCGGCTCCTACCAGCAGACCGCCAATGACGAGATCGTGCTGCTGCCGATGATGGAAACCAAGACCGCGGTCGGCAACATGGAAGCGATCCTCGATGTCGAGGGCATCAACGGCGTCTATATCGGTCCTTCCGATCTCGGCTTCTCCTATGGCCTGGTGCCCAAGCTCGACCGCGACGAGCCGGAAATCCTGAAGATCTACGAGAAGATCGTGAAGGAGTGCGGCAAGCGCGGCCTTTATCCCGGCATCCACTGCTCGGGCGCCGACGGCGCGGTGCGCGCCATCAATATGGGTTTCAAGCTCGTGACGCTGTCGAACGAGAGCGGATTGATGATGACCTACGCCAAGATGCAGGTGAATCAGACCCGGAAAGAATCCGCCGGCAAGGCGTGACACTTACTTCTCCTCCCTCGCCCCGCTCTTCGCGGGGAGAGGGGGCGATTTCGATTCAAGGAGACCTTCCCATGACCCCAGCCCCCGTGATCCGCCTGCATCCCGACGACGGCGTCTTGATCGCGCGGGCGAGCCTGCCGCCGGGCATGGTAGTTGCCGACCGCGTCACCACGGTCGAGCGCATTCCGGCGGGCCACAAGGTCGCGATCCGCGCCATCGCGGTCGGCGAGCCGATCCGCCGCTATGGCCAGATCATCGGCTTTGCCACCGCGCCGATCACGCCGGGCCAGCACGTCCACACGCAGAACTGCGGCATGGGCGATTTTGCCAAGGATTACGCGTTCGGCGTCGATGTGAAGCCGGTGCCGAATTTCGATCTGCCCGCGACCTTCGAGGGCATCCGCCGTCCCGACGGCCGGGTGGCGACCCGCAACTATATCGGCATCCTCACCTCGGTGAATTGCAGCGCCCATGTCGCTAGCCTCGTCGCCGACGTCTTCAAGAAGAACCCGTTCACGCATGACAATCCGCTGGCCGATTTTCCCAATGTCGACGGCGTGGTGGCGCTGACCCACAAGACCGGCTGCGGCATGACGCAGGACGAGCCGCTGGCGCTGCTGCGCCGGACGCTCGGCGGCTATGCGCGGCACGTGAATTTCTCCGCCGTGATCGTGCTGGGGCTGGGTTGCGAGGTCAACCAGATCGGCGGGTTGATGACCGAGCAGAAGCTCGCCGGGCGTTTGCGCGCGATGGACATTCAGGAAGTCGGCGGCACCCGCAAGACCGTGGAAGCCGGCGTCGCCTTTGTGCGCGAGGCTTTGACCGATGCGAACAAGGTGAAGCGCGAGCCCGTGCCGGCGAGCGAGTTGACGGTCGCGCTGCAATGCGGCGGCTCCGACGGCTATTCCGGCGTCTCCGCCAATCCTGCACTGGGTGCGGCAAGCGATCTTTTGGTGCGGCATGGCGGCACCGTGATCCTGTCGGAAACGCCCGAGACATACGGCGCCGAGCATCTGTTGACGCGGCGGGCGGTCAGCCGCGAGGTCGGCGAGAAGCTGGTCGGCCTGATGCGCTGGTGGGAGGAATACACCGCGCGCGAGGGCGCCGAGATGAACGCCAATCCCAGCCCCGGCAACAAGGCCGGCGGCCTCACCACCATCCTGGAAAAATCGCTGGGCGCGATGGCGAAAGCCGGCAGCACCAATCTCGTCGACGTCCTGAACTATGCCGAGCCCGTGACAAAAAAGGGTTTTGTTTTCATGGACACGCCTGGCTACGACCCCGTCGCGGCGACCGGGCAGGTGGCCGGCGGCGCCAATCTCGTCTGCTTCACGACCGGTCGCGGCAGCGTGTTCGGCTGCAAGCCCGCGCCCTCCATCAAGCTTGCGACCAACACGCCGATGTACAGGCGGATGGAAGACGACATGGACGTCAATTGCGGCACCATCCTCGACGGCGAGGAAACCGTGCAGCAATGCGGCCAGCGCATTTTCGATCTCATGCTGAAGACCGCCTCCGGCCAGCCGACCAAGAGCGAGAGTTTTGACTTCGGCGGCGCCGAATTCGCGCCCTGGGTGCTCGGCGCGACGATGTAGGCTACGCACTCTCTAACGTCGTCCCTGCGAAAGCAGGGGCCCATAGCCACCGGCGGTAGTTTTGCCGAAGGTGTCTGCCACCCTGCTTTATCGAGAGATCACGCGGTATGGGTCCCGGCGTTCGCCGGGACGACGAGGAACCCGCACCTCCCATAGGCATTTGCTGCCCGTTGTTAGTGCTTGATGTCGGCCGGAACCAGTGTTCTGCTTAAAAAAG
>JBAUUA010000019.1:0-1925 GCA_049582465.1 Bradyrhizobium sp.
TTCGGCTACGCGCCGAACGATATTGCGTTCCTGCGCAACGTCGCCGACGTCGGCGTCAACTTCAAGATGCTTTTCTCGATCTATGCGGGGCTCGAGACCGAGCTGCTCGAGAAGAACGTCGGCGAGAAGGGGCTGGAGTATGTCTACACCTACGTGCCGCCCTCCGAACTCGAATATCCCGTCAATTTCGGCATGAACATGAAGGATTACAAAGCCGCCTGGGACAAGAAATATTCCGATGGCAAGGTCGAGTTCGGCTTCAACGCGGTGGCGGGCTACACCACCGGGCTCGTGATCGAGAAGACGCTTTCGGTCGCGGCCAGCCTCGATCAGATGGAATTGCGCCGCGCGGTATTCAGCCTGTCCGGAGAACTCAAGACGCTCGACGGCACCTTCGCGCTCGACGAGATGGGCGGCCAGATCGGGGAACTGACGCCGCTCGGCCAGCTCAGGCTCGACGACCACGGCCACATCAAGTTCGTCTCGATCTATCCGCACGAGACCGCCACCGGCAAGCCGGTCTACCCGCGTCCATGATGCGGCCGGGATCCGGAGACCGGCTGGCGGGAGCGGCGCGCCCATGCTGATCTACGCGCTCGTCGCCGGCGTCCTGTTCGGGCTGTATTTCAGCCTGGTCGGCATCGGTCTCAATCTCGTGTTCGGCGTCATGCGCATCGTCAACCTTGCGCATGGCGACATTCTGATGCTCGGCGCTTTCGTTGCCTTTGGCGTCGTGACCTTGGCTGGCATCGATCCGTTGTTCGCGGTGCCGCTGGCCTTCGTGATCTTCGTGTTGGCGGGCCTGTTGCTCTATTGGGTGCTGGTGCCGCGGCTGCAGGGCTCGGTCAATCCGGAAATGCTGTCGATCATCCTGTTCTTCGGCCTGTCGCAGGTGATCGAGGCCGTCATGACGATCTTTTTCGGCACCAGCGAGCGCTCGATCCAGAGCCGCATGCTCGGCACGGTGTTTTCCACCATCAGAATAAAATTGTTCGGCGGCAAGCCGGGGACGAGCGGGCCGATCCAGATCTTCGGGCAGGGCTTTCCCGCCGCCTGGGTGATCGCCTCCATCACCAGCCTGATCGCGATTGCGCTGGTCTACGTCTATCTCTATCGCACGCGGCTGGGCACCCTGACTCGCGCCGTGATGTCGCGGCGCGACGAGGCGCTGGCGACCGGCATCGACGTCGATCGCGTCTCGGCCGCGGCGTTCGGCATCGGACTGGGGCTTGCCGCAGTCGCCGGCGTGTTCGCACCCTTCATGTTCGGATCGGTAACGCCGGCGTTCGGTGCGGATGCGACTGTGACCTCCTTCGCCATCGTGGTGCTGGGATCGCTCGGCAACCCGCTCGGCACCGCGCTCGGCGGCGTGGTGTACGGCGTCTGCTACATGCTGGTGCAGACCTACTTAAGTTCCTGGGCGGACCTGTTGCCGTACGTGCTCCTGATCTTCATCCTGCTGCTGCGTCCGAGCGGGATCCTGGGAAGGCGGGTGCGCGTTGCCTAGCGCCTTAAAACACGCCGTGTTCATCGTGCTGCCGCTGATTGCCGTGTTCGCGGTGCTGCCCGGATTCTATCAAAACCATCTGCTGCTGTTCAATTTTGTGATCTTCCTGATCCTCGCCCAGGGCGTGAACATCATCTACGGTTTTACGGGTTACCTGCCGTTCGGCTATGTCGGCTTCTTCGGTGCCGGCGCCTATGGGTTTGCGATCCTGGTGATGCATTATCAGGCCGCAGCACCGGTCGCGGTGCTGGCCGGCGGAGCCGTCGGCGTAGCGCTTGGGCTGTTGCTGACGCCGCTGTTGCGGCTGTCGGGTGCGTACTTCGCCATCGCCAATCTGGCGGCGTCGCTGGCGGTGCTGCATTTCGTCGCCAATCCGGCGCTGGAGAACATCACGCGCGGGCCGTACGGTGTCTCGCTC
>JBAUUA010000020.1:0-8569 GCA_049582465.1 Bradyrhizobium sp.
CTGTTCGATTCCGCGATCGCCGATCATACCGAGGCGCTCCGCCTCAAGCCCGACGATGCCACCTGCTACAACAACCGCGGCAATGTCTGGCAGGATCTCAGGAACAACGAGCGGGCGATCGCCGATTACGACGCGGCGATCAGGATTGATCCGACCTACGCCACGGCCTATTACAACCGCGGCAATTCCCGCCTCGAATTGGGCGACAGGGACGGCGCTGTCGCCGACTATCGCCAGGCGGCCAAGCTCAATCCGTCGCTGAAGCAGGCGACGGAGAGGCTGCAGCAGGTCGAGACGAAGCTGTGAGGCGACAAAGGAAAGCTGCTTCCGGCGTAACGCCGCGCGGCATTTGAAGGCATTCGCATCGGCGAGCGGGACGGTTTCTGCCGTCGCCGATGACTTCATCGTTGGGCAAGATCGCGTCGTCAGCAGCCTGTTCCGGAATCAACAAGGCGACGGGCAAGGCTCAGCGTGCGCCTTGCACTTGTCAGGCTTATTGCCGACGGCAGGCTCGCGCGCTTTGTACACGGATACGCTACTGGTTCACCGGACTGTGCAGCCGTAATCTAACATGCTGAAGCAGCGGCTGGGTCTCCGCCCAGAGCGGCCGCGCGCAAATGAGGCGTGTCATGATAAAGGCTCAAATTCTCCTGGCGGCCGCGGCCGCCTTCGTTGGCCACGCTGCGCAGGCCGCCGCGCTGGAGTCGACTTCCGCCACGACCACCTATCACCGCGTGACGGTCGACGGAGTCGGGGTGTTCTATCGGGAAGCCGGACCGAAGGACGCGCCGACGATCGTGCTGCTGCACGGGTTTCCCTCTTCTTCCCGCGAATTCGATACGCTCATTCCGTTGCTGGCCACGCGCTATCATCTGATTGCACCGGACTTCCCGGGCTTCGGTCAGAGCGATGCCCCGCCGCCGTCTTCTTATACTTACACCTTCGACCACCTGGCCGAGACGACCGCCGCTCTGCTCGAGCAGCTCAGGATCGATCGATGCACGTTCTTCCTTCACGACTATGGCGGGCCGGTCGGCTTCCGCGTGATGCTGGCGCATCCGCAGCGCGTGCATGCGCTCATCATCCAGAACGCCAATGCCTATGCGGAGGGCCTGGGCGCCAAGTGGGCCGCCATCGCGCAGTATTGGGCCGATCCAAAAGCGCATCCCGAGGTGTTCGACGCGTTTGTGTCACGGGCGGCGACCGAACAGCGTCATACCCTCGGCACCTCGCATCCCGAGCGCTACAATCCGGATACATGGACCGACGAGTTCGCCCATCTATCGAAACCAGGGCAACACGAGATCCAGTCGGCACTGCTGTACGACTACCGGACCAACGTCGCCTCATATCCCGCGTGGCAAGCCTGGCTACGTGAGCACAAGCTGCCGACCTTGGTGGTCTGGGGGCGGAACGATCCCTCGTTCATCGCTGCCGGGGGAGAGGCCTACAAGCGCGACCTGCCGAACGCCGAAATTCATCTGCTCGACGCCGGCCATTTCGCCCTCGACGAGAAGAACGACGAGATCGCGCGTCTCATTCTCGCATTCATGGCCAAACACCGGGAGTGACAGGTCGGCGCGCCGCGCAGCGCGCATTGTCCGCGATGAGCACAGCCATCGGCCGCATCGCGGGGCGCAGAAGGCGTCAGGGCCGGAGCAAAGTCAGGATCCGGCCGGCCGCGGTCTCGATGTGGGCGCGCAGCAGACGGCAGGCCAGCTCAGCGTCCTGCTTCCCGGCCGCCTGCAGGATATCCCAATGCTCCTGCTGGGATTGCCGCAAGTAGGGCGCGCGGTGCCGCAGCAGCATTGAATAGCGGCTGACGTTGTGCCACAGAGTCTCGATCAGGTTCAACGTGCGTGGACGCTGGCAGGCGGCATAGAGCGCACGATGGAATTGCCAGTTCACCTCGCCATAGGCGAGCTTGTCCTTCACCCCGTCGGCGCGCCGGCAAATCTCGGTCGCGAGCAGAACTTGTTCCGGCGAGAGGTGTCTTGCCGAGGCGCGCAGCGCGGTGGTTTCGAGATTGACGCGAAGTTCGAAAATCTCGGCCGCATCGGCGGCCGTGAGCGGTACGACGAAGGCGCCGCGGCGCGGACTGATGGTGACAAAACCTTCGAATGCCAGGCGCTGAAGCGCCTCGCGCAGCGGGACGTGGCTCAACCCGAGTTTTGCCGCGAGGAAATGCTGCTGGAGCCGGTCGCCCGGTCCCAACTCGCCGTTCAGGATGGCCTCGCGAAGCCGCTCCGTCGCAAACGCGCTCGCCGTCATGTGCGATGGTTCGCTGGCTCCGCCGGCTGGTCGGGCCGCGCTACGCGCGACAGTCGCCGGCTGCCTCGATTGCGCTTTCCGCGTCGCCGGCTTTGCCTGTCGCCTGTCAATCATCGCGGCTTCCGTATCCGAAGAGCGACCGGTAAGCGTAGATCGCCGGCGTCCCGCCGGTATGCAGGAACACGACGTTGTCGGACGGCTTGAAGCGGCCCGCTTTCGACAGGCCGATGAGCCCGGCGAGGCCCTTGCCCGAATAGACCGGGTCGACCGTCAGCGCCTCCAGCCGCGCCGCTATGGCCATCGCATTTACCGTCCGCTCGTCGGCCTGACCATATGCGCCGGCCGAGAAGCCGCTTTCAATGATGATCCTGTCTTCGAGCGGTCCCGGTTCGAGTTCCACCTCGTCCGCCAGTTCGCGCAAGACTTGCGTCACCCGGGCTCTCACGCCGGCGGGATCGGCGTCGACGTCGATGCCGATGACGTCGATCGGCAGGCCGAGCGCGGCGAAGCCGGCGATCAGGCCGGCCTGGGTGCCGCCGGTCCCGCTGGCATGGACAATGTGGGTCACGCTCACATCGAGCGCTTCGGCCTGCGTCGCGATCTCGGCTGCGGCATTGAGATAGCCGATGCCACCGAGCCGGTTGGCGCAACCATAGGGAACGATGTAGGGCTTGCGCCCTTCCGCGCGCATCCGCGCCGCGATTCGCTCCAGCACCGCGGCGCGGTCATCCCGGACACTGATGATCTCGTGGGTCGCGCCGTAGAGGTGATCGAGGAAGATGTTTCCCGTCCGGTCGTAGTCCGAATCGGTGCGGCCCACCCGGTCCGTGATCATCGCGAAATGGCAGTCGAGGCCCGCCTTCGCAGCAGCCGCGGCGACCTGGCGCACGGAATTCGACTGGATGACGCCCGAGGTCAGCAGAATGTCGGCGCCCGCCGCCAGCGCCTCGGGGAGCACGAATTCTAGCGCACGCACCTTGTTGCCGCCCTGGCCCATGCCGCTGGCATCATCCCGCTTGACCCAGACCGACGGCCCGCCAAGCCATTCGCCAAGCCGCTTCAGCGGCTCCAGCGCGGTCGGAAAGTGCCCGAGGCTCATGCGCGGATGCGAAGAAATCAGCTGCGCGAGGCCGCCGGGATCTTTCATATTTTTCATCGCGGCTTCTCTTTTGATCACACGACTATTGGCGCAACGCGGCGCCCCCGGCCGTTCGCGCAGCGGGAAGCCGAGCGCGGCATCGCCCGCATGCCCGGCAAACTCGGTGGCCACGCAAGAGATTATAATCGATATTTCAAAGGATTATAATATCTAATGTTGGCTGCTTGCGTCTTGAGGAATTCACCTTGCCCGCCTCATTGGCGCCGATCGGCTCACCGGGCCATGAGCAGGGTCCAGCCGTCCACGATCCGCCGCATGCGCACGGATGCCAAATCGGCTCTTCAACAGGAAGCCACCGAGGGGGCGACAGATAAAGTCGCTCCGCATCGGCCGCACGTCGCGCGATCTGTCGGCTCGCAATGACGGTTGCTTCGGCGCTTTTTTTGAAATTCGAATCGGAAATCGGCCTGCCGGCGGTGGCTGCGAAGCAACGCGTCTCGCCGTGCTACGCCGGACATCCGTTGCGCGAAGGTCTTGTCCGCCGAAGTCTTAGCGAAGCACGCTTGGTGCCGTGGCCGGCATTGATCGGCGCGATGCCTGGATGACCGTGTCCTGCCTTGGGACGCTTGGTCAAGCCGGCTGTTTCAAGCGTAAGCTGTCGGGAATAGGCAGCGGCTCATTCGTGCCATCGAGAAACTCGACGGTGGTGAAGGAAAGATCCGTGTCGCCGATATTGTGGACCGCATGCACCAGATACTCTTTCGGTTTCAATTCGCGGTGCTGCGTGAAACCTTTGTACAGGACCCGTTCGGCCGTTGATCCGTCTTCGAAATAGTTGCGGGAGCGGCCGTCCGCCATCGATGTCCAGAAGTGGCTGAGCACGTGACGATGAAATCCGAACCAGCCACCGGCGGGAATGTGCAGATGCCAGATACGGAGTTTGGGTGTTTCCGAAACAAGCACGCTGCCGACGGCGCCGTTCCACTTTCCGGCCTGATAGGCGTCTTGAAGTTCCTTGGACCACGCCGCTCTGGGGTTATCTGGCATATGATCGCTCGCTGCGAAGATGGTGGGGGAGAAGTGGACCAGCGTGGTACCAATTATATTATTGGTTCCGATGTTGGACCCCATTTTGTTTGAATATACGGTATTTTGTAGGAGCTCAACAAGAAGTTATGAAACCAATAGTTATTGATCTTGACACGCTAGGCGTCTCGCCCTTACGACGATTTACAATCAAAGATGTCGCTTTGAGCGTGGGCGTCGCTGACGCGCTCGCTCCAGACACGAAGAAGGGGAGCTGTGATGCTGGAGGCGCCGGTCTTGATCGTCGGTGGTGGGCCCGTTGGTTTGACGGCCTCAATCGCTCTTTCGCAGCACGGCGTTCGTTCGCTGCTGGTCGAGCGCCATCCGAGCACCTCCCTTGCGCCGAAAGCGCGCGCCATCAATGCGCGCTCGATGGAAATGTATCGGCAAATGGGCGTCGAAGACGATATCCGCTCGGCCGGCATGCCCCCCCGATTCGGTGGAATGATATTGTGGGCGGAAAGCCTGGCCGTAAAGGAGATCAATCGTCTTACGCCCGGCCGAGGGTCGGCGACGGGTCTGGCAATGTCGCCCGTTGCCAATTGCGGGTGTTCGCAGGATATTCTCGAGCCTGTTCTGCGGCGTCACGCCGAGGCCTTGGCGCCAAATGGTCTCCGGTTCAATACCGAGCTGAGCGATCTAACCCAGGATGCGAACGGGGTAACCGGTGTCCTGACCGACCTGGAAGATCGGCAGAAAATTCCGTTTCGCGCCCGTTATGTCATCGCCGCCGACGGCACACGGAGCACGGTGCGCGAAAAGCTCGGTATCGGCAGAACCGGCGAAAAGGATATCTACGATTCAGTCAACATCCATGTTCGCGCCGACCTGCGGCCCTGGATCGAGGATCGGCCGGCGGCGCTCTACCTCATCGAGCAGCCGGAGCTTCGCGGCACATTCCTGACCGTGAACGGCAGCGACCGCTGGGGTTTCCTGATCCACAGCCTCAGCGCCTACGGCTTTACGAAGGAGAATCTTTCACCTGAACGGTGCATCGCGCTGGTTCGCCAGGCGGTTGGCGTTTCCGACCTTCCGGTGGAAGTGCTCGGCATCAGCTTCTGGAATTGTTCGGCGATGGTCGCGGACAGGTTCGCCAGCGGCTCGGTATTCCTGGCCGGAGATGCCGCGCACGAAACGACGCCCAGCGGCGGGTTCGGAATGAACCTCGGTGTGCAGGATACGCAGAACCTCGCCTGGAAGATTGCTGCCGTAATCCACGGCCAAGCAGGCCCCTCGCTGCTCGATACCTACGATGCGGAACGGCGGCCCCATGCCTCGGATGTCGTTCACGCGACATTGCTCAACATGCAGAGTTTCGACCGCACGGCACGCCAGACCGAGGCGAAGCTGCCGCGGAAGGAATTTCTCAACGAGCGAGGCCTGATATTCGGCGCATGTTATCGGTCAGCGGCCGTTGTGTCCGATGGTTCGCAGCCACCGGCGGTCGACGATCCCGTGACCGAATACGTGCCTTCAGCCCATCCCGGGTGTCGCGCGCCGCACGTCTGGCTGCAGAGCAAGGACCGGCGCATTTCGACGATCGACCTGTTCGGAAGAAGCTTCGTCCTGCTGGCGGCGTCGGCTGGATCTGCCTGGCGGTCGGCCGCCGCGCGACAAGGCCTGCCGCGAATGGACGTGCACGTCATGGGTGAAGATGTCATCGACGCGGAGCATGTGTGGATGAACGCCTATGGCGTTCGGGAAGGAGGCGCCGTTCTGGTGCGACCGGACGGGTATGTGGCCTGGCGTGTGGAGTCTTTGCCCGATGATCCCGCGCGCGCGCTCGCCCGCGCTTTCGGCCAGATGTTCGGCCGCGAAGTCACCACGCAAGCTGCCTGAACAGTGACTGCCGGAACGACGCACATGATCTTTCCAGTGGCCGCACCGGGAGCGCTTGGCCTCGACCCCGCCAAGCTCGAGCGTGCATCCGAAATCATCGATGCCCATATCGCCGGCGGTTTTCATCCGGGCGCCCAATTGGCCGTTGCGCGACACGGCAAGCTCGCGTTCTACCGCTGCTTCGGTCAGGCCTCCGTTGACCCGCCACGCGCGGTCAGCGAGGTCAGTCTCTTTCCGCTTTTTTCAAACACCAAGGTGATTACCGCCGCGGCGGTGTGGACGCTGGTCGAGGAGGGGAAGCTCCGCTTTTCCGACCGGGTAGCGGAGCACGTGGGCGGATTCGAAGCGCACGGCAAACATGACGTTACCGTGGCTCATCTCTTGACGCACCAGGCCGGTTTTCCGGCCGCCGACGTGCCCGCGGCATGCTTCACGGATCGCGAACTGCTCCGCCGCACGGTTTGCGATTTCAGGCCGGAATGGCCGGCGGGCTCGCGATTGAGCTATCACCGGACGTCGGCCCATTGGGTGATTGCCGTCCTCATCGAGGCACTCACCGGTGCCGGCTATCGCGACGAGATACGCAGGCGAGTCATCGAGCCGCTGGGGCTCGCCGGCGAGATGTTTCTGGGCTTGCCCGAGATCGAAGATCAGCGCGCGGCGGTGATGTATTCCCCCATCCAGGACGGGCGGTGGCCGTCCGAGCCGATGGTGTCGACGAGCGCCTTCAAACGCGCAGGCATTCCCGGAGCGGGCGGTTATGCAACGGCGCGCGCGATGGCCGCCTTCTATCAAATGATGGCGCAAGGCGGTGTGCTCAATGGCACGCGCATCGTGTCGCCGCGGATGATCGACTACGTGACGCGCGATTTCACGGGCGACCGCGTCGACGACTACATGGGCTATCCGATGCATCGCGGTCTCGGCCCGTTCTCCCGTGGACAGACGTTGACGGTGTGCGGCCTCGGTGCGATCGCGCATCCCCGTACCTTCGGGCATAGCGGCGTCGGAACCTCCTATTGTTGGGCCGATCCGACCAGCGGCGTGTCCTTTGCCTTCCTGAGCAATTGCCGCCGCGACAATGAGTGGCACAACAAGCGCATGGATACGCTGAGCACGCTGGTCCATGCATCGATCCTGGAATGACGTTCACCGAGCGCCGGCCGCCCGCATGCGCGGTGTCGTAGAGGGAGGATTACGCTGTGACGATAACCGCTCCGAACGTGCTGGACGCCCTTCAGGAAGAACGAGCGGCCGAAAGTGGCACCTGGTACGCATGGTACGTCGTGTTCATTCTCACCGCCTGCTACACGCTTGCTTTCGTGGACTCCAAGATCCCTTTCATTTTGGTCCAGGCGATCAAGAGCGACCTCGATCTGACGGATACGCAGTTGGGGGTCATTGCAGGTCCGGCATTCTCGCTCATGTACGCCGTCGGCGCTTTGCCGATCGCCAAACTGTCCGATCGAATCGCGCGAAAGTTCGTCATTGCCGTTGCAGTCACCGTCTGGAGCGCCTTCACGGCGGCCGGCGGAGCGACCTACTCCTTCCTCCCGTTCATGTTCAGCCGTACCGGCGTTGCGTTCGGTGAATCGGCGCTGACTCCCGCTGCGCATTCGATTTTCGCGGACTACTTCCCCGAACGCCAGCGATCGAAGGTGATCGCCGTCTACTCTTGCGGCATTGCGCTTGGCGGCTTTCTCGCGTTGACGCTGGGCGGACTATTGTCCGATCGATTTGGCTGGAGAACGACCCTCATGATCGTCGGAGGCGTCGGACTTGTGCTTTCCTTGCTCGTTGCCGTCACCGTTCGAGAGCCGTCGCGCAACCTGGGCTCATCCAGCCGGAGGATGTCCGATGGCAGCCTGGCCGCCCTTTTCGCCGACCCGACAATCCGTAACACCATTTTTGGCGGTACAATTCTTGGGGTCGCAAATGGCTCGCTCAGTGCGTGGACGCCGGCCTACATCATGCGTACCTTCCATCTCTCGGCTTCGGCGACGGGCGCCACCTATGGTACGACCTTGGGCATCATGGCGATCGTTGGGACGCTGGCCGGGGGAATAATCGCCGGTTGGCTGTCGGCCAAAGATATCCGGTATGGATTTCGGCTGCTGGCAATCGCCTTCGTCCTCGCGACATTTACCAAGTCGTCCGTTAAGAAGCCGGGATGAGGGTTGATCGGCTGATCGAGATGCGCAGGATCGCGATCGGGAATAGGCGCAAAAGAGCCCTCAGCCATGCGAGGATACGGCGGAAGTTGTATCCGACGGC
>JBAUUA010000021.1:0-3926 GCA_049582465.1 Bradyrhizobium sp.
ACCCAGCATCATCGAGAATTCGGTGCCCCTTCGCATCAAGCGAAGTTCGACTTCCGCGCCGGGCACGCGCGCCGCATCGACCTGCAACCATGGAATCATGCGATGCTTCTATCGCGTTTTCGAGCGACGTGGATACCGGTTCGCGTGAAGAAAACGCCGATCACTTGTCGATCGGGCAATTGCCTGGATGTGGGCACGCTGGAGGAGCGGCCCGGGTGGTGGCAGCGGCCTCGGCCGAGGGCGGGCCTTCGACGCCGTTGACGACGGCCGTGATGCGCCAGCGATAGGCGGATCGCGGGCTCAAGTCCGAATCGGCAAAACCGGGGCTTGCGGTATCTGCTACGGCTGCGAACTGACCGTCGGCGCCGGCGCGCCAGATGCGGTAGGTCACGGCTCCCGTGAGCGGCGTCCATGCCAGATCCGCTGACGTGTCCGACGTGTCGACGACCGTCAGCGCCACATCCGGCGCTGGCGTCGGACTTGCCACGGGCGTTGCGCGCGCGGTCAGCGCATCGAGCATGGCCTTGATGGTCCTGATCTGCGATCCGGATTTGGTGACATAGCTGTCGTTTTCATCGACGTAGCCCCACAAATCCCAGCACGCCAGGGGATTATACGGCAGATACCAGCTCACCGCGGTCTGCGGATAAAGCACGATCAGACGATTGGTATCCGCCCAGGCATTGTAGCCGGTCTCATTGATGAAGCGCCGGTCGATCTCGCCGGCGTCCTGCAGGCACCCGTGCAGGGCGATGTGGACGCGGCACGGCGCGCCGTCCTCGCAGTCTTTGGGAACGTACACATAGCCGGTGTCGCCGAGGCTCAGCGGGCTTGGATCCCTGGGGTCGGTATAGATCGACTGGTCGAAGCGCTTGACGCTTCCATTCAATTGGCCGCGGTTGGGCGCGTTCAACGGCCCGTAGATGTGCTGCAGGATGATTCCGGCCTGGTCGTAGCCGCACGCATCGATGAACGGGCCGGCCGTCACGTTGCATTCGTTGGGGCCGCCGCTGTGCGGATTCGTCGCGACCACGAAGGAATGGCCCGCCCCGATCGACGTCTGGTAGTAAAGGTTGCCGCGGTTGGACCCGCCCAGATAATGGCGATAGAACGCCACGGTCGCATCGGTGACCGACTGCGCGACCTTGTCGTCATTGTAGCCGTGAAAGACATAGATCTTCTGCCGGCTCAGCCCTTGCAGGGAATCGATGCCCCCGGATGCCGATTCTGCGTCGGCCTTTCCGATGAAATGACCGAGGTCCGCAAGCGGCTTTCCGGACATGCACAGCCCGGTCGCATTGAGGAACGGCAGCGAGAACGCATCGAAGGCATCGTTGGCGTCCGCCTGCGCGCACCAGAACGGGCCGCCGGCGACGATGCCGACGCCCTTGATCACCGAAGACCAGGCGGTACCGAACTGCACGGCCATGAACCCGCCCGAGGAGATGCCGGATATCGAGCTCTGGCTGATGTCGGCATTGTAGCCGGACAGGGCGACATGCGACTGAGCCAGCGCCGGACCGGCGACAAGTGCCGCGTAGCTCACAAGAATGGCAGTCCGGCAAAACGCTGCGACACTCACCAGAACCCCCCGGCGAGCAGCGGACCGCCGGCTTGCGGCGGCCGGTTACAATTGCGCGCGGAGGTAGTATGACCGGCGGGTGCCGCGGGTGCCAATCACAGATCGGTGGCTGACAATCTAGCCAAGCATCTGCTAGCCAAGCATCTGCGTATCGCCGCAGATCGAGATCGCCTGCCCCGAGATCGTCCGGCCGCGCGGGCTGCACATGAACAGAATCTGGTCAGCGATCTGCTCCGGCGTCACATAGTCCTTGATCGACGTATAGGAAAACGCCGTGCGTTCCATCTCGGCATAGGAAATCCCGCGCTGTTGCGCCTTGGCTTCCAGCACCCGGCGCTGGCGGTCGCCGGCGACGAGGCCGGGCAGGATCGCGTTGACGCGGATATTGTCCGCACCCAGTTCGATCGACAGCGACTTGGTGAAGCCGATCACGCCCCATTTCGCCGCCGCATAGGGCGTGCGCATCGCAAAGCCGAGCCGGCCGGCGGCCGACGAGATATTGACGATCGAGGCGTTCTTGCTCTGGCGCAGATGCGGTACCGCCAGCCGCGTGCAGTTGAATTGCCCGGTCAGGCAAATTTCCAGGCAGCGGTCCCAGTCCTCCGGATTCATCTCCTCGACCTTCGACGTCGGCCCGGCGATCCCGGCATTGTTGACCAGCACGTCGAGGCCGCCGAGTTTTGCCAGCGCCGCCGCGAACAGGGCTGCGACCGCCTTGCGGTCGGAGACGTCGCACGGCGTGGCAGAGATCGCGGGATCGCTCTTGGCGAGCGCGCCAAGCGCCGTCTCGTCGACATCGCAGATGTGAACGCTGGCGCCTTCGGCCGCGAAGCGGCGCGCGATCGCAAGCCCGATCCCGTTAGCCCCAGCAGTCACCAGTACACGCAAACCCTTGATGTCGAGATCCATGATCGCTCCGCGATGTTCGGAAGGGATGTCAGCCGGCGAGACCGCCGCGAGAAAGAATGAAATCGGCCGCGCTGCGGATGTCGGATGCGATGCCCCCGCGCGCCGCCGCACCCTTGCCGGCCGCAATCGCCTTGCGCACGCCGGCGTGACATTCGATCGCATGCCCCTGCGCCAGCCGTTCCGGATTGGCGCGCAGATCGAGATTGATCACGGGGCCGGCCTTGAGCCAGAGCGCCCGGATGATCTCCACCAGGATCGGCGAATGCGCGGCGTCATAGACCGCGAAGTGAAAGGTCTTGTTGAGGTCGACCGCGCGCGGCAGGTCAGGCACTGGCGACTCGCTCTCCGCCCGCATCGCTTCCTCGGCGCGCGCGATCGCCAATAGGTCACTGTCGTCGCGCTGCAGGGCGGCCTGTTCCGCCGCATGCCCTTCGATGGCGATGCGCACCGTGGTAAGGTCGCGAAACTGCGCGGCCGACAACAGCGGCACCCGCACCGCGCGGTTCGGCGTCACCTCCAGCGCCTTGTCGGCGACCAGCCGCGACACCGCCTCGCGCACCGGCATGATGGAGACGCCGAGCACGTCGGCGGCCGCCCGCAGCGACAGTTTCTCGCCCGGCGCCAGCCGTCCGGAAATCAGGAGATCGGCGAGCCTCGCGTAGGCGCGCTCGCCCAGCGTCTGACGGTCGAGCGGCTCCACCAGGTTGAGCGCGGCGGGCAAATTCAACGCATGTCTCCCGTAAGGCCTGCTCTCTCGTCGGGTCGGTCTTCTTGGGGTCCCTGGGATTTTCCAGAGAGGACTCGACAAGGGCCCGGTCTTTTGCAACTCTAACTGTGATCACAGATCACGGCAAGCGGGACCAAAGCGCCTCTCACAAAACGGCGCCGCGCCTGCCGGAAGAACAACAGCCGCCAGCGACGCGGCCGTATCAGGGAGACCAAGGCTGATGTCAGACCACACTCAATTCACGCGCCGCGGCCTGTTGAAGACCGCCGGCGGCCTCGCGCTGGTGTCGGGGATTTCCGCGCCGGCCATTCTGCGCGCCCAGACCGCCGACGTCATCAAGATCGGCCATCTGACGCCGCGCACCGGCTTTCTCGGCCCGCTCGGCGATTACGCCGTGATGGCGGTCGATCTCGCGGTGGAGGAGATCAACGCCGCGGGCGGCATGATGGGGCGCAAGGTGGAGGTGCTGAAAGAGGACTCCGTCAATCCGCAGACCGCTTCGACCAAGGCCGAGCGCATGATCGAGCGCGACAAGGTCGCCTGCATCATCGGCGAGATTTCCTCGGCCTCGTGCCTCACCATCGCGCAGGTCGCGCAGCGCAACAAGGTGCTCTACATCAACACCGGCGGCAATTCGGACGCGCTGCGTGGCTCCGACTGCAAGCGCTACATGTTCCACGTCGAATCGCAGAATTCGATGTACGTCAA
>JBAUUA010000022.1:0-2061 GCA_049582465.1 Bradyrhizobium sp.
CGGGCGCCAACCTCTACCTCGTCGCCACGCCGCAGGGGCGCTCCATCGCCGGCAATGTCAGCTCGCTCGCGCCCGGCGTGATGGCGAGCACCGGATGGTCGGAGACCGCCTACCGGCGGCTTGATGACCAGGACACCGCCGACCACCGCGCGCTGGTGCTGGTCACTGAACTCGACGGCGGCTTTCGGTTGTTGATCGGGCGCGATCTGGAGGAGCGGCGGCGGCTGTTCGGCATTGTCGCCAAGGCGGCGCAATGGTCGGTGCTGATCGTGGTCGTGCTCGGCCTTGGCGGCGGCATCTTCGTCGCGCGGCGGGTGTTGCGGCGGATCGATGCCATGACCGGAACTACCCGGCGCATCATGGCGGGTGACCTGAGCGGGCGGCTGCCGGTCGGACGCAGCGGCGACGAACTCGATCGGCTCGCGGAAAATCTCAATGCCATGCTGGAGCGGATCGAGGCCCTGATGATGGGGCTGAAGGAGGTTTCCGACAATATCGCCCATGATCTGAAGACGCCGCTGACGCGATTGCGCAACCGCGCCGAAGAGGCGCTGGCGAAATCCGCCAGCGAAGGCGAATACCGCGCCGCGCTGGAACGGACCATCGAGGAATCCGACGGCCTGATCCGGACCTTCAACGCGCTGTTGATGATCGCGCGCGCCGAGTCCGGGCAGGCGCGCGGAAACATGGACGATTTCGACGCCGCCGACGTCGCCAACGGCATTCACGAACTCTATGAGCCGCTGGCGGAAGACGATGGCATGACCCTGCATGTCAGGACCGCATCGACGCCGCTTCATGGCAACCGCGAATTGATCAGCCAGGCGCTGGCCAATCTGGTCGAGAATGCAATCAAATACGGCAAGCCGGACCCGGTCGTGCAGCCGCTGAGCGCCGCCACCGACGCCAGGGAAATCCTGATCGAGGCCCGGCGCGAGGGCGATAGCGTGCTGCTCAGCGTCACCGACCACGGCCCCGGCATTCCCGAAGGCGACCGCAAGCATGCGGTAGAGCGCTTCGTGCGGCTTGAGGCGAGCCGCACCCAGCCCGGCTCCGGCCTCGGACTGAGCCTGGCCTCGGCGGTGGCGACGCTGCATGGCGGCGAGCTCAGGCTCGGCGATGCCCATCCCGGCCTGACCGCGACGCTGGCGATACCGGCGGCGGCGGGCGTCAGCGACAGGCTTGCGGCTCAAACACCGGATGTGCCACAGAAGGTGGCATGACCTCATCCGCGAAGGGCGACGCGGACCGATATTGTCTGGCCGCGCGGTTCGTGGACAGACCGCATGTGTCCGCTCCCGATAGTGCCGAGCAGCGGCTGGCAGACTGGCTCAGCGATCTGGCGCCGGGGCAGGCGGCTGCGGTCAGCGGTCTCTGCACCCGATTTCCGCTCACCAGGACCATCCTGCAAGGCATCGCGGAAGCCTCGCCCTATCTTTTCGACCTGATACGTGCCGACGCGGCGCGGCTGATCCGGCTGCTCGAATGCGAGCCGGACCGGCATCTCGCTGCATTGATCGAACGGACTTGCCGCGAGGTGACGGCCGCGGCGGGCGAAGCCGACGTGATGCAGCTGCTCCGGCACATGAAATCGGAAGCCGCGCTGCTGATCGCGCTCGCCGACATCGGCGGCGTTTGGCCGGTGATGCAGGTGACGGCGGCACTGACCGATCTCGCGGTCGCCTCGGTGCGGGCGGCGCTGCGCTTTGTGCTCCGACAGGAGGCCGCACGCGGGCGGCTGTCGCCGCCCAACCATGACGCACCCGAGGACAATAGCGGGCTGGTCGTGCTTGCCATGGGCAAGATGGGCGCGGGCGAACTGAACTATTCGAGCGATGTCGACCTGATCGTGTTCTTCGATCCGGCCGCGCCGACGCTGGCACCGGACCTCGAGCCGGCGCCGTTTTTCGTGCGCGTCACGCAGGCCATGACGCGGCTCCTGCAGCAGCGCACCGGCGACGGCTACGTGTTCCGGGTCGATCTGCGGCTGCGGCCGGATCCATCCTCGACGCAGGTGGCGATCTCGACCGAGTCGGCGCTGCATTATTACGAGCGGGAAGG
>JBAUUA010000023.1:0-1816 GCA_049582465.1 Bradyrhizobium sp.
GTTTTTGTCCCTTGTCACATTCAGAGGCAGCCGTCAGGAGACGTCAACCACAAACGGAGTGGGCAGGATTTATGGGCGCTTGCCCACATGCGGATGGCGCCGGAAACCCGGCCCCGTCACCGCGCCCGGCGCGAGAAGAACGAGATCAGCACCGGCAGCGTCACCAGGATGACCAGCGGCGCCAGCATCATGCCGGTGACGACCACCACCGCCAGCGGCTTCTGCACCTGCGATCCGATCCCGGCCGACATCGCCGCCGGCAACAGCCCGACGCCCGCCACCACGCAGGTCATCAGGACCGGGCGCAATTGCAACTCGCCGGTGCGGATCGCGGCCCGCACCTTGTCGAAACCTTCATCGATCAGCTGGTTGAACTGCGACAGGATGATGATGCCGTCCATCACGGCGATGCCGAACAGCGCGATGAAGCCGATCGCCGCCGACACGCTGAACGGAATCCCCGTTAGCAGAAGCCCGAGCACGCCGCCGAAGATCGCCATCGGGATCACGCTCATCGCAAGCAGCGTATCCACCATCGAGCCGAAATTGAACCACAACAGCACGGCGATCAGCGTGAGGCTGATCGGCACCACGATCGACAGCCGCTTGATCGCGTCCTGCAGATTGCCGAATTCGCCGACCCATTCGACCCGCGATCCCGGCGGCAGCTGCACCTGGGCCGCGACCTTCTCCTGCGCCTCCCGGATGGCGCCGCCGAGGTCGCGCTCGCGCACCGAGAACTTGATCGGCAGATAACGCTCCTGCTGCTCGCGGTAGATATAGGCCGCGCCGGAGACCAGGTTGATCGACGCCACTTCGCTCAGGGGAATCTGCGTGATGGTGCCGTTCGGGCCGGCCGCCCCGATCCGCAGATTCTGGATCGCCTCGGCGCTCTTGCGATACTCCGGAGCGAGGCGGACGATGATCGGGAAATGCCGGTCGCTGCCGGGTTCGTAGAGATCGCCGGCGCTGTCGCCGCCGATCGCCACCTTGATGGTGGCATTGATGTCGCCCGGAGACAGCCCATAGCGGGCGGCCTTGGCGCGGTCGATATCGATCTGGATGGTGGGCTGGCCGAGCGAAGTGAACACCGCAAGATCGGTAATTCCCTGCACGGTGGAAAGCACCGACTTGATCTTGTTGGCGGTATCGGTCAGCGCCTGCAGATCGTTGCCGTAGAGCTTGATCGAGTTCTCGCCCTTCACGCCGGACACCGCTTCCGAAACGTTGTCCTGGAGGTACTGGGAGAAATTGAACTCGACGCCGGGGAATTTGTCCTGCAACTGCTTCAATAACTGCGCGGTCAGCTCCTCCTTGTCGTGCGTGCCCGGCCACTGGCTGACCGGCTTCAGCGGCGCGAAGAATTCGGCGTTGAACAGCCCGGCGGCGTCGGTGCCGTCGTCGGGGCGACCATGCTGCGACACCACCGCTTCCACCTCGGGGCGGCTACGGATCAGCTTGCGCATTTCGTTGACATAGGCATTGCCCTCCTGCAGCGAGATGGTCGGCGGCAGGGTGGCGCGGATCCAGAGGTTGCCCTCCTCGAGTTTGGGCAGGAATTCCAGTCCGAGCAGGCGGCCGAACACGATGGTCATGACCACGAGGCCGGCAGCGCCGGCCATCACCAGCCTGCGGTTGGCCATGGCCCAGTTCAGCACCGGCCCATAGATCCCGTGCAGGAACCTCATGATCCGCGTTTCGGTTTCCTCGATGTGCGAGGGCAGGATGATCGCGCTCAAGGCCGGCGTGACCGTGAAGGTCGCCAGCAGGCCGCCGGCCAGCGCATAGGCATAGGTCCGCGCCATCGGTCCGAAGA
>JBAUUA010000024.1:0-7439 GCA_049582465.1 Bradyrhizobium sp.
GTGCTGGACGAGCCGACCAGCGCGCTCGACATGCTGTTCCAGGCCCAGATGGTCGATCTGTTGCGCGAACTGCAGCGCAAGCGCGATCTGACCTACATGTTCATCTCGCACGATCTGCGCGTGGTCGCCTCGCTGGCGAGCCATCTGATCGTGATGCGGCTCGGCAAGGTGGTGGAGGAGGGGCCGGCTTCGGAATTGTTCAGGAACCCGAAGACCGACTACACCCGCGCACTGTTCGCCGCCGCGTTCCGGATCGAGGCGGCGCCGGGCGGCGCGGTGGCGGAATAATTAGCCGCAGACTCCACTGCACCTCTCCCGATGGGAGAGGTGCAGACAGAGGCTCGGCCTTTCAGCCGAGCCGCTTGATTGCGGTGATCTCGCTGCCGGAGGCTTTGATGCGGGCGATGGCGTCGCGGGTGCTTTCGATCTCGGTCGCCATGTGATGGGCGTTGGCGTGGACGATATGGTCGGCGTCGCGCACGATCGCGACATGGCCCTTCCAGAACAAGAGATCGCCGCGCTGGGGTTTGCTGGATTCCGCCAGGCCCAACAGCCGGCCGAGGCCGTCCTGCTGCATGTCGCTGTCGCGCGGGCAGCCGGTGCCGGCGGCGTTCAGCGCGACCTGCACCAGTCCGGAACAATCGATGCCGAGGCTGCTCTTGCCGCCCCACAGATAGGGCGTGCCGACGAAGCGTTCGGCGACCGCGACGAAGTCGTCCTCATAACGGTCGATCGGACCGACATGCTGGCGCGGCAGATACCAGCCCTCGCGCGTCACGGCGAACGGGCCGTCTTCGCGCGTCACCGTGACCAGGGCGCCCATCACCAGGGTCTCGGCCGGCGCCAGTTTGATCGAGGGGCCGGGAAAGGCAAACGTCCTGATCGCCGTGACCTTGTGCGTCGGCTTGCTGTCGGGCTTTGCCAGCGCGCGCTCGGGGAGCCAGCCGACATAGCCGTCGCCGTTCAACTGGCCCCAGGCAAATCCTTCGCCGTTGTAATCGTAGATGGTGACGCGCTCGCCCTTGAGCGCCTGCGTCGCCAGCATGGCCTCGGTGGACGGTCCCTCGCGCAATGGCGCGATGCCATCGGATATTTCGAATTGCTCGCCTTCGACGAAACGCTGAGCCTTGACCTTGCCTTCGAGATATTTCGCGGCAAGCTCGGGGCGGGCCGGCGTCAGACGTGGGTCATCCATAGCGTTCGCCCAGCAGCTTGAAGATCGCGCGCGCGGCCTGGCACTCGCCGCCTTCCGGACGCCCCGGTTTCGCGGTCGGCGTCCAGCCATAGATGTCGAAATGCAGCCAGCTTTTGGCGGACTCGACGAAACGCTGCAGGAACAGCGCGCAGGTGATCGAGCCGGCAAAGGTGCCGCCCGGCGCGTTGTTGACGTTGGCGACTTTCGAGTCGAGCCAGGCATCGTAAGGCGGCCACAGCGGCAATCGCCATAACGGATCGTTCTCCTCTTTGGCGCATCGCGCCACGTCCTGCGCCAGCGTCTCATCGTTGGTGTAAAAGGGCGGTAAATCCGGCCCCAGCGCCACCCGCGCCGCGCCCGTCAGGGTGCCCATATCGATCAGGAGATCGGGTTTTTCCTCATCCGCCAGCGCCAGCGCGTCGGCGAGCACCAGCCGGCCCTCGGCGTCGGTATTGCCGATCTCCACCGTGATGCCCTTGCGCGAGGGAAAGATATCGAGCGGACGGAAGGCGTTGCCGGAGACCGCGTTCTCGACTGCGGGGATCAGCACCCGCAGCCGAACCCTGAGCTTCGCATCCATCACCATCTGCGCCAGCGCCAGCACGTTGGCCGCCCCGCCCATGTCCTTTTTCATGATCAGCATGCCGGCCGACGGCTTGAGGTCGAGCCCGCCGGTATCGAAGCAGACGCCCTTGCCGACCAGCGTCACCCTGGGGTGAGAAGGATCGCCCCAACCGAGATCGATCAGCCGCGGCGCGCGCGATGACGCCATGCCCACCGCATGGATCAGCGGGAAATTCTGTCGCGTCAGGTCCTCACCCACGATGCAGTTGAAGCTGGCGCCGAAGCGCTCGGCAAGATATTGCGCCGCCAGTGCCAGCTCTTCCGGGCCCATGTCGTTCGACGGCGTATTGATGAGGTCGCGGGCGAGCGTAGCGGCCTCGGTCATGCGCGTGATGGCGGCCATCTCGACGCCATCCGGCGGCACCAGCCTGACGTCCGATGCGTCCGCCTTGCGATAGCGGCCGAAACGATAGCTGCCGAGCGCAAAGGCCAGCGTCGCAAGGCGCGTATCGTGCGGCGCGTTGGCGAAGCGATACACGCCTGACGGCAGCAGGCCCGGCAACTGGCCCGGCCTGAACAGGTCGCGATATTTCGCTCCCTCGTCCTCGAGGCCGAACAGAACGTGCGCGATCTTGCCGTCGGCGGCGGGCAGCGTGAGACACGATCCGGGCTTGGCCGCAAAACCATTCGCCAGCGCGAACTGCCGGGCCCCGGCAGGAAGGCCGGCGGAGATCGCCTCCCATGTCGCCTTGGTCGCGAAGCTGACGGGAATGGCTGTTGCGGCAGGCGCGGTCTCGAATACGGAATTCATGCGGTTCTCGGGCTTCGATGCGACGGGGCAGGGCAATGCGATAGTTCAATGATCCCGACGCTTGCGGGCTTTTCGCTTCTACAATGGCTTGCCGGGTCAAACCAGCCGGAAGCACCGGCCTTGGCGTTGTTTCCGGATGTTTCGGGCGCTGACGGCGAGGTGATTTGACCGCACGCGAGAGTTAAACCCAGGTTGCCGGCACGAACGGTTGCCTGTACATCGGCAGGTAACCTCTCGGGGGAGAACCTGATGACCGTCAAGCGAACTGGTTTTCGCACTTTCCTGACGCGCGGCCTGGCCGTGACGACGCTGCTGTTCATGTACGGGTTCGCCCTGATCGGAGGGTCGGCGCTGCTGTTGGGAGCAACCGCGACCTCGGCGCTCGCCCACGGCGGAGGCCACGGCTTTGATGGCCGCGGTTTCGGCGGCGGCGGCTTTCGCGGCGGCGGGTTCGGGTTCGGTCTCGGCTTTTACCCCTATTACGGCTATGGCGGATACTGGCCCTATTACGGCGACGAGGGCGTTTGCTATTCGGTTCGGCAGCGCGTCAAGACTCGCTATGGCTGGCGAATCCGCCGCGTCTCGGTCTGCGAGTGACTTGCAATGCCGTCTCGGGGTCCTGCTGAGGCCTCTTCTTCGCAAGTCGTTTGAGCGCGGGCGGAATCCGCTTTAATCGCGATCCGTCTATCGACCGCAGTTCCACACATTCCCGATCGGCGTCTGGGTCCAGCACGGGCCGAAACCTCCGCCGTTCCAGCGCCCGCGATAGAAGCGCGGCCCACCGTACCACCAGACCCGGTTGGGATGCCGCGCCTCGTCATCTTCGATCTGCTCGGGCGTGCGGTAGCCGGGCAGGAAGCCATAACCGTGCCAGTGCCGCGCGACATGCCGCTTGCCATGTGGCGGCGCCGACAAGGCTGCCGTGGCCGACAACAGCAGGACCGCGATTGCCAATCCACCGGCGAGATTTCGTAGCATCGAGGACGTCCTTTCGTTCACCCCCGCATCCACTACACGGCGTTTGGCGATCGTGATAGCCTCTACCGATCCGACGCCGGTCTTCCAACATCACAATGTCATGTTCTCTCAATGGGGGATGCGATGGACGCTCTGTGGGCCATTGTCGCTTCTGCCGGTCACGCGATCGAGCAGGTATTCGTCTATGTGGAAAGCCACCACTGGATTTTCGGATTCTTGGGCCTTGGCTATATTTTCTACCTGCAGGACCGAAGCCTTCACGCCCGCTTCGACGCGCTCGACAAGCGGATCGATGAGATCAGGAAGCGCCTGGCCGTTGAATATTGACGGCTGAATCGCCGTCCCACCGGACGGCCCCCGGCATGCCTCTGCCGCGTCCGGCGCGAATCTCCTGATCAAGACTTCGGCTCACATGGCATGGCCGACCGCCGCATCCCCGGTCGCCGCTCGGCCCCGCGCGCAGCGATTAACCCGACGTTAGGGTTAACGGTCTATTGCTGGGTCGTTCGGCTCGATCAATTCGCCTGATATCGTGAGTTTAAGTGCATGCGTCAGCAGTCCAGTCTTGCGCGGCTTCTTGCGTCCGTGGCCATGACGGCGGTGTTTGCCGCCGGCCTCGGCGGCTGCCAGACCATGTCCGACATCACGGGATCGATCACATCAAAGGCCGAGCCCGCGCCGGCTCCCGATACCGACCCGCGGCGCGCCGTCAATGTCTGGGGCGAGCGCTATCGCGCCAACCCCAAGGATGCGGACGCCGCACTGGCCTATGGTCAGGCGCTGCGCGCCACAGGGCAGCGCGCCCAGGCGGTCGCCGTGTTTGAACAGGCCAACATCGCCAATCCCGGCAACAGGACATTGCTCGCCGGCTACGGCCGCGCGCTTGCCGATAACGGCGATTTCCAGCAGGCGTTCGATGTGCTCACCCGCGCCCATACGCCCGACAATCCCGACTGGCGTATCCTGTCGGTGCAGGGCACCGTGCTCGACCAGCTCGGCCGGCATGACGAAGCCCGCAATTATTACGCCAGCGCCCTGAAGATCGTGCCCGAGGAGCCGTCGGTGCTGTCGAACCTCGGCCTCTCCTATGTGCTCTCCAAGGATCTGCCGAAGGCGGAAGAGATTCTTCGCCGCGCTTACGCCACCGGCAAGGCTGACGCGCGGGTGCGGCAGAATCTGGGCCTGGTGGTCGGCCTGCAGGGCCGCTTTGCCGAGGCCGAGACTATCGTCAAGGCCGATCTGCCGGCGGAGGAGGCGGCGGCGAACGTCGCCTATCTGAAAGAGATGCTGAACCGCAAGGACGGTCCGCGCGTCGGGACGAATGGTCCGCGCATCGGGGCGCCAGCGACGATTCCGGTGGCGTCCGCCAACCGGCCGAATTGATCGGCGCGATCAGGCAAGACCGCCTTCAGACCAACGGCCTTCCCTCTTCGTCATGGCCGGGCTTCGTCCCGTCTTTCTTAAGTGAAGCCAAGAAATGGAAGCCCGGGAAGACATGGAAGCCCGGGCATGAGCTTCGCCAGAAAGCCCAATTCATTGGCTGCTGTGAGTCAGACCCTTTGGGGAAGTGTTGCGCTTCGTTTTTGAACTCGGGAGATCCTCGCCGGTGTTTACCGGGTCGCCCGGTCAAGCCAGGCGATGACAGATCTCAAACGGATCGTCGCCGTTGCCAGGCCGATCGCCGTCACTGCATCGCCGCGACCTTGATGAAGGTCGGCCCGAGGATGACGACGAACAGCACGGGCAGGAAGAACAGGATCATCGGCACGGTCAGTTTCGGCGGTAGCGCTGCCGCCTTCTTCTCGGCCTCGTTCATGCGCATGTCGCGATTTTCCTGCGCCATGACGCGCAGGCTCTGCCCGAGCGGCGTGCCGTAGCGCTCCGACTGCATCAGCGCCAGACAGACCGACTTGACGCCCTCGAGCCCGGTGCGCTTCGCCAGGTTCTCGTAAGCCACCTTGCGGTCCTGCAGGTAGGACAGTTCTGCCGTGGTCAGCGTGAATTCCTCGGACAGCGCGATCGACTGGCTGACGATTTCGGTCGAGACCTTGCGGAACGCGACTTCGATCGACATGCCGGCCTCGATGCAGATCAACAGCAGGTCGAGCGCGTCGGGAAAGGCTCGCCTGATCGAGAGCTGGCGTTTGCTGATCGCATTCTTCAGGAACATCATCGGCGCCTGCAATCCGAGATAGGCGGTCGCGATGCAAATGCCGACCTTGACCGGCAGCGAATAGTGCATATGCGAGATCACGAAGACATACAGGATCGATGCCAGAAACATCACGATCGGCGTCACCAGCCGGAAGAACAGGAAGGTGATGTAGGGCGCCTGGCCGCGGTAGCCGGCCATGCTGAGCTTGTCGCGCGCAGCCTCCTGCGCCAGCCATTTTCCGAGGTTGAAGTCCTCCACCACCTTGGAGACCAGTTGCTTCGGCGTCTGGCGCAGCGATACCTTGTCGGTCTTGTTGATGCGGTCGCGTTCCCGCTGCCGGATCCGTTCGCGTTCATTCGCGACCGCCTTCATTCGTTTTTGCAGACCCTCGCCCGCGAACAGCGGCATGATCAGCGTGTAGGCCGTCGCGCTCACCGCGATGGCGGCGAGCAGCATCGCCATGAAGCGCGCGTCGTGGATCTTGTCGACCAGAAACTGGATCATGCTGCACCGTCAGAAGTCGAAGTTGATCATTTTTTTCATTACGAAGATGCCGATCGACATCCAGACCACGCAGCCGACCAGCAACAACTGGCCGGTCGGATGGGTCCACAGAATCGAGATGTATCCGGGAGTCGAGAGGTAAACCAGGAGCATCACGATCGGCGGCAAGGAGCCGATGATGCCCGCAGACGCCTTGGCCTCCATCGACATGGCCTGAATCTTCTCCGACATCTTCTTGCGGTCGCGCAGCACCTTGGAAAGGTTGCCGAGCGCCTCGGACAGGTTGCCGCCGGATTTCTGCTGGATCGCGATGACGATTCCGAAGAAGTTCGCCTCTGGTAGCGGCATCCGCTCAAAAAGGCGCGCGCAGGCCTCGCCGAGCGGCATGCCGATGGCCTGGGTCTCGATGATCGCCAGGAATTCGCCGCGCAGCGGTTCCGGTGCATCGGCGGCCACGACCTTGATCGATTCGAACAGCGGCAGGCCCGCCTTGATGCCGCGAACGATCACGTCGACGGCATCGGGCAGCGCCTTGAGGAACTTCGCTTCGCGGCGTTTCTTCAGATAGCTCAAACCCCAGCGCGGCAGGCCGAAGCCGCCGGCGAAGGCGAGACCCGCCGCCGCAAGCAGTCCGCCGCCGGCCAGAAGGGTGCCCGCAAAGCAGGCCGCCGCAAGAATGCCCGAGACGATCATGAATTTCTGGGGCGACCAGTCGAGTCCCGCCTGCATGAGACGGGTGCCCAAGGCTACCTTGCTTTCCTTCTGCCGGCGCGCCTCGAGATCCTTCAGGGACGCCTCGACCTGCTCGCGCCGCGACCGTTGGCTCTTGTCGGCGGTCCGGGCGGCCGCCGGTTCCGACTTCGCCACCGACGCCCGGCGGCTCTCGGCTTTCCTCTCCCCCGACAGCAGCGGATAGA
Organism: Bradyrhizobium sp.; assembly: GCA_049582465.1. Taxonomy (GTDB): domain Bacteria; phylum Pseudomonadota; class Alphaproteobacteria; order Rhizobiales; family Xanthobacteraceae; genus Bradyrhizobium. Next base: position 7,125 of record JBAUUA010000024.1, read on the forward strand.
TGAATACCCAGGCGACGCCGCCGATCGCGGTGGCAGCGAGGAAGGCGAGTGCGAGCACTTGGATCTTCATGGCACGCTCCTCTAGACCTCTGACTTGACTTCGGCGGCGTCCAGCGCTGCGGCCAGCCGCTTCTCTTCACCGTAATACCGGGCGCGATCCCAGAACCGCGGCCGGCCGATGCCAGTCGAGCGATGCCGGCCGATGAGGTGCCCGTTGGCGTCCTCGCCGACCAGGTCGTAAAGGAACAGGTCCTGGGTAATGATGGTGTCGCCTTCCATGCCCATCACCTCGGTGATGTGGGTGATGCGCCGGGA
>JBAUUA010000025.1:0-7026 GCA_049582465.1 Bradyrhizobium sp.
CATGAGGGCCGCGACATCGTCAACAAGATGGTGCGGCTCGCCGATCTCACCCGCAATGCCTTCGCCAACGGCGATCTCTCGACCGTCATGAGCCCGCGCACGGTGATCACCTGGGCGGAGAATGCCGAGATTTTCACCGACATCGGCTTTGCGTTCCGCGTCACCTTCCTCAACAAATGCGACGAGCTGGAACGGCCGCTGGTGGCTGAATTCTATCAGCGCTGCTTCAATGCGGAGCTGGCCGAGTCTTCCGTGAACGTGGCGATGTCGTAGCGGCCGTCGCCGCTTTCGCGGCGACGACGGGTGATGAGACCTAAATGACGACGTCGAACCAAAAATTCCGCACCGGATCGAAGGAAGCGCCGACCGAGCCGTTCAAGCGCGCGGTCACGGCCTGCCTGCGCGCGATCGCGCGAAAGCCGGAGCTTGAGGTGACGTTCGCCGCCGAGCGGCCGGGACTGGCGCCGGGCAAGGCGCGGCTGCCGGAACCGGCGCGCAAGATGACGAAGCGCGACGCCGCCATCGTGCGCGGCCACGCCGATTCGATCGCGCTGAAGCTCGCCTGTCACGATCCGAAGGTGCACCGCAAGCTGATGCCGGGCAATCCGCAGGCGCGTGGCGTGTTCGAAGCGGTGGAGCAGGCGCGCGTCGAGGCGCTCGGCTCGCGGCGGATGGCGGGCGTTGCCAAGAATCTTACGGCGATGCTCGACGATCATTTCCATCGTGGCAAGTTCGACGAAATCACCGACCGCGCCGACGCGCCGCTGTCGGATGCGCTGGCGATGCTGGTGCGCGAGCGCCTGACCGGCCTGGCGCCGCCCGCCGCGGCCAGGAAGATGGTCGACCTCTGGCGCCCGGTTCTGGAAGACAAGATCGGCGCCCGGCTCGACCGGCTCGATCGGCTTGCGGAGGATCAGGCGAAATTCGGCGATGCCGTGCATGACCTCCTGAGCGCGCTCGAACTCGGCGACGACCGCAACGCCGAAGCCGATGAGGACGAGAACCAGGACGAGAATCGCGACGGCGAGAACGACCAGTCCGGCGCGGAAGGCTCGCCCGACAGTGACGCCGCGCAGGAAATGAGCGCCGACCAGGCGCAGGCCACGACCGACGAGATGTCGGAGAGCGCGATGGAAAGCGCGCAGGCCTCCACCAGCGACACTTTCGACGACGGCGAACTCGGCGACGACGAGACGCCGGGGGAAGCGACGCGGCCGAATTCACGCGGCGCCAACGAGCCGCGCGGGCCGGAATATCACGCTTTCGCGCCGAAATTCGACGAGGTGATCGCGGCCGAGGACCTCTGCGACCATGACGAGCTGGAACGGCTGCGCAGCTATCTCGACAAGCAGCTCGCCCACCTCCAAGGCATCGTGGCGCGGCTCGCCAACCGCCTGCAGCGCCGGTTGATGGCGCAGCAGAACCGCGCCTGGGAATTCGATCTCGAGGAAGGCATTCTCGATCCGGCGCGGCTGTCGCGCGTGGTGACCGATCCCTATCATCCGCTGTCGTTCATGCACGAGAAGGAAGCGACCTTCCGCGATACCGTGGTGACGCTGCTTTTGGACAATTCCGGCTCGATGCGCGGCCGCCCGATCACGGTCGCCGCCACCTGCGCCGATATTCTGGCCCGCACGCTCGAGCGCTGCGGCGTCAAGGTCGAAATTCTCGGTTTCACGACGCGGGCCTGGAAGGGCGGGCAGTCGCGCGAGGCGTGGCTTGCGGCCGGCAAGCCGGCCAATCCGGGCCGGCTCAACGATCTGCGCCATATCATCTACAAATCGGCCGACGCGCCGTGGCGGCGCGCGCGGAAAAATCTCGGGCTGATGATGCGCGAGGGCCTGCTCAAGGAAAACATCGACGGCGAGGCGCTCGACTGGGCGCACAAGCGGCTCTTGGGGCGTTCCGAGCAGCGCAAGATCCTGATGATGATTTCCGACGGCGCGCCGGTCGACGACTCCACGCTGTCGGTCAATCCCGGAAATTACCTCGAGCGCCATCTGCGCCACATCATCGAGGAGATCGAGACCCGCTCGCCGGTCGAGCTGATCGCGATCGGCATCGGGCACGACGTCACCCGGTATTACCGTCGCGCGGTCACCATCGTCGACGCCGAAGAACTCGGCGGCGCCATCACCGAAAAGCTCGCCGAGCTGTTCAGCGAGACCCATGGTGCTGCACCCGCAGCCTCGGGCAAGCGGCGCAGATTGCATTCCTGACCACATGAGCGCAGGCCTCAGCCGCCGCCGCTTGCTTCACCTCACGGCGGCGGGGCTTTCGACGCTCGCCATCCCCGCCATCGCGCGGGCGCAGCTTGCGACGCAGCCGCCGCCGAAGCCGGTCGTCCCCGACGAATATTCGCTCACCGCACCCGTCTCGATCGAGGTCAAGTCGAGGCCGATACCGTCGTTCGATACCCGCGATCATCAGCGTGTCCGCTTCGGCAAGCTCGAATACCGCAGCGGGCTGGTGCTGACCTCGTCGTTCCGCGGCTTCGGCGGGCTGTCGGGATTGCGGCTGGACGCCAAAGGCGAGCGCTTCATTTCCATCAGCGACAAGGGAAGCTGGTTCACCGGCCGCATCGTCTACCGGGGCCGCGAGATGACCGGGCTCGACGACGTCGAGGCTTCTCCGATGCTGGGGGTCGACGGCCGGCCGATCACCGCGCGCGGCTGGTTCGATTCGGAATCGATCGCGCTCGACGGCTCCTATGTCTATATCGGGCTGGAGCGCGTCAACCAGGTGCTGCGCTTCGATTTCAGCAAGGGTTTTGCCCGCTCGCGCGGCGAGGTGGTGCCTATGCCGCCGGCGGTGAAGAAGCTGCCGTTCAACAAGGGGCTGGAGGCGCTGGTCATGGTGCCGAAGGGCCTGCCGCTCGCCGGCGCGCTGATCGCGCTTTCCGAGCGCGGTCTCGATGCGGAAGGCAATCTGATCGCCTTTCTGGTCGGCGGGCCTTCGCCCGGGCAGTTCAGCGTTCGCCGCACCGAGCATTTCGATATCAGCGATGCGGTGCTCTTGCCTTCGGGCGATCTGTTGGTGCTGGAGCGGAAATTCTCGCTGGTCGAAGGCATCGGCATCCGGATTCGGCGCATCGCGCTGGCCTCAGTGGCGCCGGCCGCCGTGGTCGACGGCCCCTCGATCTTCGAGGCCGATCTGGGCCAGGAGATCGACAACATGGAAGGCATCGACGCCCATGTGACGCCGGAGGGCGACACCGTGCTGACCATGGTCTCCGACGACAATTTCTCGCTGATCCAGCGCACCCTGCTGCTGCAATTCACGCTGGTGGAATAATTTCCGACGCGGGAATTGCCGTCGTCCCGGCGGAACGAATCTTGCAACCACTCCGCGATCGGCCCAGCGGTGCGGCCGATGAAAGCGGAGTGGTCATGCGCAAGTCTTTTGCCTGCATATGTGTTGCGTCGATATGTGTTCTCGGCAGTCTGCTCGCCGCCCCCGCGGCGCGGGCGGAGGACTGGCCGTCGCGTCAGATCCGGGCCACGATTCCGTTCGGCGCCGGCAGCGCCACCGACGTGGTGCCGCGGGTGGTGTTCGATCGTCTCGCCGCCGAACTCGGCCAGCCCATCGTGGTCGAGAACCGGGTCGGTGCCGGCGGTACCCTCGGCACCGCGCTGGTGGCGAAGGCCGATCCCGACGGCTACAGTATTCTCGCCCATTCCTCCGCGCTGACGATCGCGCCCGCGATTTTTCCTAACCTTACATTTGATGCGACCAAGGACCTTGGCTCCGTGCTGATGATCGGCTCCAGCGCCAATGTGATGATCGTGCCGGCGTCGCGGCCGTGGCAGAGCGTGCAGGATTTCATCGCGGACGCCAAAGCAAAGCCCGGATCAATCTCGTTCGGCTCGGTCGGCATCGGCAGCGCGGTGCATATCAGCGCCGAGAAATTCCGCCTCGCCGCCGGCATCGAGGCGACCCACGTGCCCTATCGCGGCGGCGCCGAGGTGATCGCCGACATCATCGGCGGCCGGATCGATTTCTATTTCTGCCCGCTTGCGACAGCACTTCCGCTGATCCACGCCGGCCAAGTGCACGCGTTGCTGGTATCGACGCCGAAGCGCGTCGCCGATCTGCCCGAGGTGCCGGCGCCGCCCGAGGCCGGCCTGCAAAACGCCGACAGCGATCTGGTTCGGCGTCTTCATGCCCGCCAAAACGCCGCGCGACATCGTCGATAAATTCCATGCCGCCGGCATGAAGGTGCTCAACGATCCGGCGATGCAGGACAGCCTGAAAAAGCTCGGCGTCGAAGCGCTGCCGATGACGCCGGCCCAGATGGACGATCTGGTCAAGCGCGAGACCGCGGCCAACATGGAAGTGATCAACGAGGCCGGGATCAAGCAATAAGTCCGGTTGAGGAAGGGGCTGCGTCCCACTAGATAAGAAAGCTATGCGTTCCTTCCTCCTGCCCGGATATTCCCCATGAGCGCCCTGTTTTCCCCGATAAAACTGCGCGGCCTTGCGCTTGCCAACCGCATCATGGTGGCGCCGATGTGCCAGTACTCGGCCGAAAACGGCGAGGCCAATGACTGGCATTTCACCCACATCAACACGCTGGCGCTGTCGGGCGCCGCGATGTTCTGCATCGAGGCCACCCATGTAGGGGCGATCGGCCGTATCACGCCGGGCTGCCTCGGCCTGTGGAACGACGCCACCGAAGCCGCGCTGAAACCGATCCTGGCCTCGGTGCGCAAGCACTCGAAGGTCGCCGTCGCGATGCAGCTCGCCCATGCCGGCCGCAAGGGCTCGAGCTATCGGCCGTGGCAGGGCGGACAGCTGATCCCGGTGGCCGAAGGCGGCTGGCAGACGGTCGGACCGTCCGCCGTGCCGCACAAGGAGGGCGAGGCGCCGCCGCTCGAACTCGACGCGGCGGGCCTGGCGCGCATCCGCGATGCCTTTGTCTCGGCCGCCAAACGCGCCGAGCGGCTCGGTATCGATGCGCTGGAGCTGCACGGCGCGCACGGCTACCTCCTGCACCAGTTCCTGTCGCCGATCTCCAACAAGCGCACCGACCAATATGGAGGCCCCCTGCAGAACCGCATGCGCTATCCGCTCGAAGTGTTCGACGTGATCCGTGCAGTGTTCCCGGCTTCGAAGCCGATCGGCGTAAAAGTGTCGGCGACCGATTGGGTCGAGGGTGGCTGGGATCTGGCGCAGACCATCGAATTTGTGACAGAGTTGAAGAAACGCGGCGTCGACTGGATCGATGCGTCCTCCGGTGGCGTGTCGCCGCTGCAGAAGATTCCGCTGTCGCCCGGTTATCAGGTTCCATTCGCGCAAGCCATCAAGGAAGCGACCTCCGTCACCACCATGGCGGTCGGCCTGATCACCGAGGCGAAACAGGCCGAGGAAATCGTAATGTCGGGCAAGGCCGACATGGTCGCACTCGCCCGCGGCATGCTCTACGACCCGCGCTGGGGCTGGCACGCCGCCGCCGAACTCGGCGGCCAGGTCGAGGCCCCGCCGCAATACTGGCGCTCGCAACCCTCGACGCAGAAGGCGCTGTTCGGCGCCACCACGTTCGGGGCGCGGTAGGGCGAAGCTTGCTTCTTTCGTCATGGCCCGGGTCAAGCCCGGGCATGACGAGTGAGGCCCACGCTTCACCCCCGCGCTTTCGTCATATCTCGGCCGCACCTTTCGGGTGTTATGCTTCGCATTGGCGCGCAACAAGACGCGCTGCAGGGAGCACGACCAACGGGAGGAAGCCCCATGGAGATCGGATATTTCACGATGCCCTCGCATCCGCCGGAGTGCGGATTGAAGGAGGGTCACGACTGGGACCTGCAGACCATCCGGTGGCTCGACGAGCTCGGCTACCAGGAAGTCTGGATCGGCGAGCACCACACCGCGCCCTGGGAGCCGCATCCGGCGCCGGACCTGTTGCTGGCGCAGGCGTTCCTGCAGACCAAGAACATCCGCCTCGGCCCCGGCGGTTTCCTGCTGCCCTATCATCACCCCGCCGAACTCGCCAACCGCGTCGCGATGCTCGATCATCTCTCCGGCGGCCGGCTGAATTTCGGCGTCGCGGCGTCGGGCCTGCCGAGCGACTGGGCGATGTTCAATGTCGACGGCATGAGCGGGCAGAACCGCGACATGACCCGCGAGGCGCTGGAGATCATCCTGAAGATGTGGACCGACGACGCGCCCTGGACCTACAAGGGCAAGTTCTGGACGGTGAGCAAGCCGGACACCATGTTCGATTTCCTCAAACCGCACCTCAAGCCGAAGCAGGCGCCGCATCCGCCGATTGGCGTCGCCGGCCTCTCCAAGGGCAGCGACACCTTGAAGCTCGCGGGCGAGCGCGGCTTCATTCCGATGAGCCTCAACCTCAACCCGGCCTATGTCGGCAGCCACTGGGATTCGGTCGAGGCCGGCGCCGCCCGGACCGGGCGCAAGCCGAACCGGCGGGATTGGCGGCTGGTGCGCGAGGTGTTCGTCGCCGACACCGACGAGGAAGCCTGGAGGCTTTCCGCCGGCGACATGATGGGCCGCATGATGGGCGAATATTTCCTGCCGCTGCTCGGCCATTTCGGCTTCAAGGACTATCTCAAGCACGCCCCCGACGTGCCGGATAGCGACGTCACCGTCGACTATTGCGCCAAGCGCAACTGGATCGTCGGCTCGCCGTCGACGGTCGCCGAGAAGATCGAGACGATCTGGCGCGAGGTCGGTGGCTTCGGCACGCTGCTGGTGTTCGGCTTCGACTACAAGCACAAGCCCGAGGCCTGGCATCATTCGCTGACGCTCTTGCAGAACGAAGTGATGCCGCGGCTGAAGCATCTCGACGCGGGACTCGGCAAGGCGGCGTGAGCCGCATTGGTGTGAGCCAACGGGCCGCGGCGTAATCTCTCCGGTCGTCCCGGCGAACGCCGGGACCCATACGCCGTGTCGCCTGTTGTGACAGGCGCCGGTCGACGGCTTTCGCGCAACAACTTCTCCCTGTGGTTATGGGTCCCCTGAGTTCACAAACGAAGTGCAACACTTCCTTGCGGAGGTGTTGCCATGGGG
>JBAUUA010000026.1:0-1508 GCA_049582465.1 Bradyrhizobium sp.
GCCACCAGGCCGATCGTGGCCAGAACGGCCGTCATGGCGAGGAGAATCGGAAGACTGGCCGCGACCAGCGCGCCGAATGCGATCAACAGGATCGCGAGCGTGATCGGCAGCGAGGTTACGAATGCCCGACTGAAGTCCTTGTTGATCGAGTCGTTGAGCTGCTTGTTGATGCTCGCGTCCCCGACCTGCTCGACCGTGAAATTTGGATTGGCGGCCTGCGCGGCGGCGGTCGCTTTGAGCGTCGCGCCAACCCGGTTCGAGGCCTGGTCCTGGTCTCCGGCGATCTCGAAACGGAGCAGGGCAGAATGCCCGTCAGCCGAGATCTGGCCGGCGTTGGCCGGCTTATAGGGGCTCTCGAATGCGTTGGTGTGGGGAACCGCAGACAGGCGGCGCCGGACATCGCCGACGACGGCTCGGAAGGACCGCTCGCTCGCGGTGGCGCTGTTGCTCTGGACGAGGATCTCCTCGACCTGATGCTTCGGGAACGCGTTATCGACGGTGCGCGCGGCGCGTCCGGACTCGCCGACCCCGCTCTGGGCGTTGGTCTGGGTCTTCGTCCCGATCGCGCCGCCGATCATGAACGCGATGAGCGCGAACGCCAGCCACCCCCAGATGGCCTTCTTGGGATGCTGTGCGCTCCAGCGCCCCGCGCGGGCGGCTAGTGACGGCGTGGCGCTGCTCTTGGCACTCATGTCGATCTCCTCTAGGTCGGTTTCCGACATGGCGCCAGCTTCCCAGCGGCAGGACCGCGCAGCCAGGGGGGATGGCCGGGGTCTAGGTGGGTGGGCCGGCCGCCGCCTGGGGTTCGGATCGCCCCCCCGGGGGTGTGGCTGGCACGTATGGATCTGGAGGGGACCATGGGCGACAATCACCGCCATGGGGAAAACCGTGCTGATCGTCGATGACCATCCGAGCTTTCGTGCCAGCGCGCGGCGCATGCTCGAGGCGGATGGCTACGAGGTGGTGGGCGAGGCTGCGGATGGCACGTCCGCCATCGACGCCACCCGCGAACTGCAACCCGACCTCGTGCTGCTGGATATCCGTCTGCCCGACGTCGACGGTTTCCAGGTCGCCGAGCGACTGGCCGCAAACGGTGCCGCGCCGGCGATCGTCCTCACCTCAAGCCGCGACAGGTCGGATTTCGGCTCTGAGATCGACGCCGGCCCGGCGCACGGCTTCATCCCCAAGAGCGAGTTGACCGCGGAGGCGATCGCCTTACTGATCAGATGAGGAGCCTGCGCCCCATCCAGGTCGGTATCGCCGTCGCGGCAGTCGGCCTCGGCGTCGGTGTGCTGCTGGCGGTGGTAGGCGGCCGGCACAACATCCACCGGGGTGCCTACGCGGCGTTGGCACTCGGGATCGGCTGGGGATTCACCGGCACAGGGCTATATGCCTGGAGACGACGGCCGGCAAGCAACATCGGCCCGCTGATGATCGCGGTCGGCTTTGCCGGCCTATTAAAGACGCTCGCCTTCTCCAACGACAGCGTCATCTTCACAATCGGCTCG
>JBAUUA010000027.1:0-3549 GCA_049582465.1 Bradyrhizobium sp.
GCGTGTTAGATCTCGCGCTGGAGGGCTGATTTGCTCTCGATACAGTAGTAGCCGTCAATCCGGGTTATCAGTTTGCGATGCTCCCAGTCTGCTAGCGCCTGTCTTCAGTTAGGGGATTGAACGAAGCCGCTGGCGCGGCATTTGAGGAGTGGCCGGTCGCGTAGATCGCCTCCTGTCTGAGAGGATCGAGGGTGTCAAAGCCCAACCCTTCAGACAGGAGGTTTCCGATGGCCGAGATGAGCCCTCTGCGCCGACGCATGATCGAGGACATGACGGTCCGCAATCTGTCGCCAGCGACGCAGCGATCCTATCTCAACGCAGTATCGAAGTTCAGCCGGTATTTTGGCCGTTCCCCTGATCATCTGGGCGTGGAGGATGTCCATGCGTTCCAGGTTCATCTTGTGGCAACGGGGATATCATGGCCGGCACTCAACCAGATTGTCTGCGCCTTGCGCTTTTTCTACGGCGTGACGCTCAACCACAGCACGATTCCGGAACGCATCGCGTATGCGCGCGAGCCGCGCAAGCTGCCGGTCGTGCTGGGCGCCGACGAGGTCGTGCAGTTCCTGGAAGCGATCCCGGGCCTGAAGAGCCGCACCGCGCTGACCACGGTCTACGCCACTGGGCTACGCGTTTCGGAGGTCGTTTTCCTCAAGCTCGCCGATATCGATAGCCAGCGGATGGTGATCCGGGTCGAGCAGGGTAAGGGCGGCAGGGATCGTTACGTGATGCTCTCCCCCCAGCTTCTGAGAATCCTGCGGGCCTATTGGCGTCTTACCCGACCAGCGCACTGGCTGTTTCCAGGTCGCGATGGCGAGCGGCCGCTTGATCCGACCGTGCTGCACGCCGCCTGTCGTTCCGCCCGCCTCGCGGCCGGTCTGAGCAAGCATGTGACAGTACACACCCTGCGGCACAGTTTTGCGACCCATCTTCTGGAGAACGGAGCTGATATCCGCGTCATCCAGGTGCTGCTCGGCCACGCCAGCCTGTCAAGCACGGCGCGCTACACTCAGGTTGCGACCAAAACGATCAGCCAGACGCCGAGCCCGCTCGACCGGCTGAGATTGGACATCGTTCCGCCCGGCTAATCGGGCGCCATGGGTCCTGCTTTAGAAGTGGCGGATGTGTTCCGCCGCCACGGCGAAGCGTTTCGGCAGGCGCGTGCGGGTCATCTTGGCTGCGTCGAGCGGCGCGTGATGGGCGCCATCACGGCGTGCCGGACGGCGGTGCTCGGCGGCCATGTCGAACAGTGCGACGACTGCGGCGCAAGGCGTATTGCTTACAACTCATGTCGCAATCGCCATTGTCCGAAGTGCCAAGGCGTGGCCCGCGCTCAGTGGCTCGTGGAGCGGCAAGCTGAGCTGCTTCCAGTACCGTACTTCCACGTGGTCTTCACCTTGCCAGTACTGGCCGGAGAGATCGCATTTCAGAACAAGGCCATCGTCTACGCGATCCTGTTCCGCTCAGCGGCCGAGACGCTCAGCACCATCGCGGCTGATCCCAAGCATCTTGGCGCACAGCTCGGGATAACCGCCGTCCTCCACACCTGGGGGCAAACCCTGCAACACCATCCACATGTTCACTGCGTCGTGCCGGGCGGTGGACCTTCGCTCGACGGCACACGCTGGATCGCCTGCCGGCCCGGTTTCTTTCTGCCGGTGCGCGTCCTCTCACGGCTGTTCCGCCGCTTGTTCCTGCAAGGCTTGGAGAACGCGTTCAACGCGGGCAAGTTGGGCTTCTTTGGCGATCTCGCCGTCCTTGCCGATCCCGCCGCGTTCACGAAGCGCCTTGAGCAACTCCGACGCATCGATTGGGTCGTTTATGCCAAGCCGCCGTTCGGCGGTCCCGAACAGGTGTTGGCTTATCTCGGCCGCTACACCCATCGCGTCGCCATCGCCAACAGCCGGCTGATCTCGCTATGCGATGGCAAGGTCAGCTTCTCTTGGAAGGACTATCGGCAGAACAGCAAAGTCAAAGTGATGACGCTTAATGCTGAGGAGTTCATCCGGCGCTTTCTCCTGCACAGCTTGCCCGACGGCTTCCATCGCATCCGCCACTACGGATTTCTCGCCAATGGCGGGCGCAGTGACAAGCTTGCCCTCTGCCGCCAGTTGCTCGCTCTCCGCAGTGCTTGGCTTGACCGACAAGTCGTCGCCGATCCTCCAATCATTAAAGAGAACATTCCCGTCTGCCCACGTTGCGGCGGTCGCATGCGACGCATCGATGTCGTGCCGCCCGCCTGCGAACGCGCACGGCCATTCCGTTGTGATACGTCATGATCACGCCTTCAATGACGACCGTTCCTGTCACCGCCTTCACCATAACCGCCGTCGCCGCGGCCTATGTCGCTGTTGCGGCGTTCATCCAAGGACAGCCGACCAAGCCGATTCATCACGCATCCTCGCGCAGCAAATCGCTCGCCAGACTACGCGCTGCGCCAGATCGACGCCGACCGCATTTAATCAATGCCCCGCCGATACCCGTCGGCCTCGTGCAGCCCTTCATTGCAAGCGCCCTAACTGCACTATCCCCATAGTGCCAAACATCCCGCGGCTTCGTTCAATCCGGCTTCTATGAGGTCGCCCTCACGCCAGAGCGCGCGGCGTCCTCTCTGCCACCGACCTCACAGAACCCTCCAGATTCCCAAATCAGTAATTGAGTGATTCATGGGCGGTCGGCCTCAGGAGGGGCTGACCGATGCGACGCTATGCATTACGCGACGACCAGTGGGAGCGGATCAAGGATTTTCTGCCTGGTCGCGAAGGCCACGTGGGCGGCACTGCGGCGGACAACCGACTGTTCGTTGAAGCTGTTCTGTACCGATATCGGGCTGGCATCCCGTGGCGCGATCTGCCTGAGCGCTTTGGTGATTGGAAGATCGTCCATCAGCGCTTCAGTCGATGGGCGAAGAGTGGGGTTTTCGAGCGCATTTTCAAGCAGTTGGCGATCGATAACGATAACGAATACATGATGATCGACGCCACCATCGTGCGCGCTCACCAGCACAGCGCTGGCGCGCGAAAAAAAACGGCGAGCAAGCCATCGGCCGATCGCGCGGCGGACTGACCACCAAAATCCACGCCCTGGTCGATGCCCTCGGCAATCCGGTCGAGGTGATACTCACGCCGGGGCAAGCCCACGATCTGACTGGTGCGCAGATGCTGCTCGACGATGTCGATCCGCATGCCCTGATTGGCGACAAGGCCTACGACGCCGACTCGCTGCTCGACACCCTCGCTCAACGCGACATTGCTGCGGTGATTCCTCCGAAGACCAACCGCAAGACGCCACGGACCTGCGACTTCGCACTCTATTGCGAGCGCAATCTCGTCGAGCGCTTCTTCAATAAACTCAAACACTTTCGCGCCATCGCCACGCGCTACGACAAACTCGCTCGAAATTTCCTCGCTGGCGTCCAGCTCGCCTGCGCTATCATTCTGCTCAACTGAAGACAGGCTCTAGCACCCAATTGGGAAATGAAGTGCCTGCTATCGATGTTTGCCGGGTGAACCATTCCATGATTTTCCTCCCCAAAACTTAACCCCGATG
>JBAUUA010000028.1:0-11025 GCA_049582465.1 Bradyrhizobium sp.
GGTCAGCATTTGCCGCAACTCGGCCTTGGTCTTCGGGGGCGCGCGGGTGATCGATGCTTGCCATTGTGCCATCGTCACCATGTGGGGACGCGCGAGCACGAATTAAAGCCCGCTGGACGCTCGAGACGAAAGAAACAGGGCGGCATGACCAGTTGCGTAAAGATAATCTACGTCCGCTATGGCGCGATTAACGGACTAGGGTCGGACGTCGCGGTGAGGTTAGCGGAGTGCCTGCCGGATGCGTCCAAGGTATGGGCAATGATTAACGGGCCTTTAGGCGCGCGGGCCGCTTGTTATCGGGTTCCAGAGTAGCCATCTGATGAGATAGCGCAATTGGACCGCTGCAACAGCGCGCATCCGCGAAACGCGACGCCTTAGCCACACGCCAAATATTATGAACGGTATCGACCAGCGGCATATCTCCGATATGTGCGTGACGGGTCAGGAGAGCCTATGGCCATCGAACATGCCTCCATGCGGGTCGCGCGCAAGCCCTGGGGGGTCGCCGATCTCCGTCCCTGGAGCAGCATCGATGGTTCTGACGGCGCCGTTGGCGAGTTGTGGTTCCAGCGCACCGATGACAGCGCACCGGATCCGAACCTGTTGCTCAAATTGCTGTTCACCAGCGAGCCGCTGTCGATCCAGGTTCATCCGGACGATGCATTTGCGCGCTCCGTCGGTCTTTCGAATGGCAAGACCGAAGCGTGGTATATCCTGTCGGCAACGCCGGACGCGCGGGTTGCTCTGGGACTGAAGCGGCGCCTCACGCCAGCGGAATTGCGCGCCGCAATCAGGGACGGCTCGATCGCCGCTCTCGCTCAATGGCGTTCCGTCGCGAAAGGCGACATCATCTTCGTCCCCGCCGGCACGATCCACGCCATCGGCGCCGGTATCGTGCTCGCCGAGATTCAGCAGCACAGCGACGCGACATTCCGTCTGTTCGACTATGGCCGGCAGCGCCAACTGCACGAAGACAGTGCCGTCGCCGTCGCCGATGCGGGGCCGGTAGGAGTTCAAGCCGTTCCGCGGCGTCTCACCACGGCTCGAACGGTCCTGATCGCCAGCCCGCATTTCGTGCTCGAGCGGATTGATCTTCCGGCGAACTCCAATTGGTCGCTCGATGCGAAGCGGGAAACCTGGATCCTGGCGATCGAGGGACGCGCGCGAATCGGCTCCATCAGCGCCTCGGTCGGCGATGCCGTCTTCGCCGAAGCGGACCGCGCCGACATTGAAGCCGGGCCGGCCGGGATGAGTGGTCTGATCGCCTATCCGGGACCGGATCCAATGATGGCGTTGCTGCAGGAAACCGGAGAACAAGTGACCCAATCCGTCGGTGCGTCCGTCAGCCGCTCGCCGGAGCCGAAAGAGATTGTCGAGGTACAGACATGACACCGTTCCGCCGCATCGCCGTTATCGGCAATTCGCTGCCCCGCCGCTGCGGGATAGCAACCTTCACGACCGACCTGCAGCAGGCGATATCGACTTCACGACCTAATCCGGAAACCTGCATCGTGGCGATGACCGATCACGGTCAGGCCTATGATTATCCTTCGGCGGTCGGTTTCCAGATCAAGGACGACAATATCGAAGAGTATATGCGTGCGGCGGATTTTCTCAACGCCGGCCGGTTCGACACCGTGTGCCTGCAGCACGAATTCGGAATTTTCGGCGGCGAAGCCGGGGCCCACATCCTCGTGCTGCTGTCGCGTCTCACGATGCCTGTGGTGACGACGTTCCATACCGTGCTGGCCAATCCGTCGGCGGCGCAGCGCGCGGTGATGGATCGCATCATCGACATCTCGTCGAAGGTGGTGGTGATGGCCGACAAGGGCAGGGAGTTGCTGCGCAGCGTCTATCGGGTGCCTGAGGACAAGATCGAGGTGATAGCCCACGGCATTCCGGACGTCGCCTTTGTCGCGCCCGATGCGGCGAAGGCCAGGCTCGGATTTGCCGGCAAGTCGGTCATTTTGACCTTCGGTCTGCTGTCGCCCAACAAGGGCATCGAAGTCGTGATCGACGCCATGCCGTCAATTCTGGAACGCCGTCCGGATGCGGTCTACGTCGTGCTCGGCGCAACGCACCCCAATCTGGTCAGGGATCAGGGCGAGGCCTATCGCGAAAGCCTGATGGCGCGGGTGCGCGAACTTGGCGTCGAGGATCATGTGGTGTTCCTCGGCCAGTTCGTCGATCAGGCCACGCTGCTCGAATTCATCTCGATGTGCGACGTCTACGTCACGCCCTATCTCAACGAGGCGCAGATGACTTCGGGAACGTTGGCCTACAGCTTCGGGCTCGGCAAGCCGGTCGTCTCGACGCCGTACTGGCACGCCAGCGAATTGCTGGCCGATGGACGCGGCGTTCTGGTTCCTTTCGGCGACGCGGCAGCCATCGGCCATGAAATCGCGGAATTGCTCACCGATGACGCTCGCCGGCAAGCGATATGCAAGCGCGCCTATGCGGTCAGTCGAGCGATGACATGGCAACGCACCGCCGAGCGTTACATGTCGGTCTTCGAGAATGCGCGCCAGGGTTACTGGCTCAAGGTCATTGCGCGCTCCGATGTGATCCTGCCGGAGCCGCGCAGCCTTGCGGCGCCGGACATGCAAATCGGCCATTTCCTGTCGATGTGCGACGATACCGGCCTGTTTCAGCATGCGGTGCAATCGGTTCCCGATCGTTTGCACGGCTATTGCGTCGACGACAACGCTCGTGCGTTGCTCTTGGCCTGCGCCCTCAACAATCCGGGCGAACAGCCCCTGTCGGAAGTCTTGACGGCCCGCTTCGCGGCGTTCGTACAGCATGCCTGGAATCCCGACACCCGGCGGTTTCGCAACTTCATGGGCTTCAACCGGACCTGGCTTGAAGACAGTGGCTCGGAAGACAGTCACGGGCGAACGCTTTGGGCATTGGGCGAGGCCGCGCGCAGCGATGCAAATCCGTCGCGGCGCCGGTGGGCTGCCGCGTTGTTCGCCCAGGCATTGCCGACCGCGGCTGCCTTTCGCTCCCCCCGGGCGTGGGCGTTCACGCTGCTGGGTCTGGATGCCTATTGCGCGGTCGCTCCGCATGATCTCTACGCGAGGGAAGTACGGCATTCCCTTGCCGACAGGTTGATGTCCGCTCTCGCATCGGTCGAGACGCCGGACTGGGTGTGGTTCGAGGAGGGGCTGGCCTATGACAACGCGCGCCTGCCGCAGGCCTTGATGATGGCAGGCATGGCGACGAAAACCCCTGACTATGTCGATGCCGGCTTGAGGTCGTTGCGCTGGCTGATGACGCAACAGACGAATATGTCGGGTCATTTCCGCCCCGTCGGTACGGCCGGCTTCGGCGAACAGCGCCAACCACCCCGCGCCTTCGATCAGCAGCCCCTGGAGGCAACGGCGACGATCGCTGCCTGCCTTGCGGCATGGCGCGCTGATGGCGATGCCGAGTGGAAAGCGCTCGCCAACGGTGCTTTCGCGTGGTTTCTCGGCGGCAACGATCTGTCCGTGGCGCTGGTCGATCCGCACACCGGCAGTTGCCGCGACGGCCTGCACCCCGATCGCGCCAATGAAAATCGCGGCGGCGAGTCGGTTGTGTGTTACCTGCTTGGACTCGCGGAGATTCGCCAGCTCGCGCGCATCAACGCCGGCTTGACGAAACCCCCGGCATTGCGCGCCGTGGGGGCCTGAAGTTCACCTCCTGCTCAAGCGACTGAGGACAATGTGTCACAAGCCACCTTCCTGAACCGGCAGGCGTTTTTTCTGCGTCCAGACCCCGCGCGGGTCATCGTGCGGCCGTTCAAGCCGGCGACCGAACCCCGCGATCTCAACCCGACCGACAAGACGCGCGCCAACCATATCGTCGACCGGGTTCTGGCACTCGATTGCGAGGCTGTTGCCGCCCAGCTCGCCGACGTCCTGGAGAATTTCGAGGGCCGGCACCGCAATCTCTTGGAGACGTTCGAGGCCCGCGCCGAGGTGATGGAACAGGCCTTCGCGGCTCACGGCGCCTTTTCCAAGGACCAGCGCCAGCTGATCGGCGCCTATTTCCTCAACGAATATTCGTTCGAGGCCTCGGCCCTGTTCAACCCCAGCATCGTGCGGCACCCGGACCAGTCGGACGCGCCGAAAGGCGGTCTGCGCTTCATTCTCAGCCTGCGTGCCATCGGTGAGGGGCATGTGTCGTCACTGACGTTTCGGGCCGGCACGGTCGCCGCCGACGGCAGCCTGAGCGTCGATCCGACCGCTCGCCTTGCCTCGAGCCCCCGGATCAGCCGGCGTCTATCCGCCCCCGACGGCGACCATATCGAGCTGACGTTCAATCCCGACGAGGAACTCAGCGAACGCGTCATCTTTCCGGTCACCGATTCCCAGTCGAACGGCATTGAGGATGCGCGTTTTGTTGAGTTCATCGATGAGGGCCGGAAGACCTACTACGCTACCTATACCGCCTATAGCGGGCGGGCGATCCGTTCCGAACTGATCGCGACCCACGATTTTGTGTCGTTCTGGCTGGCGCCGTTGCGGGGCAACGCGGCGCAGAACAAGGGCATGGCGCTGTTTCCACGCAAGATCAACGGCAAATACGCCATGATCGCGCGGCAGGACAACGAGAACCTCTATCTGATCTATTCAGACGACCTGTACACCTGGGACGGCGGTCAGGCCGTTCTCAAGCCGGAATTTCCCTGGGAGTTCGTTCAGATCGGCAATTGCGGGTCGCCGATCGAACTCGATGAAGGCTGGCTGCTGCTGACGCACGGCGTAGGCCCGGTCCGCAAATACTCGATTGGCGCGGCGCTGCTCGACAAGAGCGATCCGTCCAAGGTGCTGGCACGCTCGCGCGAGCCGTTGCTGCGGCCCGAGCCTTCCGAGCGCGAAGGATACGTGCCGAACGTCGTCTATACCTGCGGGGCGATGCGGCATAACGACCAGATCATCCTGCCATATGCGGTGTCGGACACTTTCTCCAACTTCGCGACCATCAAGATTTCGGCGCTGCTGCAGTCGATGAAAGCTTAATTGCCATCTCGTTGCGCCGATGACCGAGCCAGCTGGAATTGTATTGGCCGCCGTCAGATCTCAACTAATGCATGGCTATTGGCCGGCAAAGGGCGCAGAGTATTCGAATGCGGGACATGTTGCGCCGCACGCGCGCTTTTAAAGCTCTTGAACCGAGCGCTCCGGACACTCCACGAAGTCAATCTGGTGCAGTGATGCTGACGCTATCGGCACTGCTTTTTGAGAATGGACTGCCTAATCTTCCGGTGGTGCTGATCGAGCCGCACCGCAACCCCGGAGGAATTTGGCGCATCAAGTTCAGCTACGAAACGGAAGAGCCGCTCTCGATGAGTGCGGTCCAGGCATCGACGATGGCCTCCGTTCTGCACGAAATCGGCGAAGCCGAACTCGCCGACGAGATCGACGGCGCGATAAAGACGGCGGCGCGCTACGCGTCAATGTGAGAATTATCTGTTCGATTACTGCATCATCAAACGTGAGGAGATTCGCATGGCCAAGGGTGAACAAAAAGGTAATCGGGAATCAAAGAAACCGAAGAAAGAGAAGATCAAGACCATAGCCGCCGCGCCAAGCCAAAAGACCGCGGGATGGCAGCCGAGCTTTGGTTCCGGCAAGAAGAAGTAGCGGCGCGATTTGTTATTGCGGCGTGCTGCGCGATCGGTATTGGAGCCGAGCGCTCGGTTACCTTGTGAACGCGGCCTGTTTCGATTGCGGATAGGCGGTGGGTAATGTCGCCCGCAAAGGAAGCCAGATGAAAACGATTCTCGCACTATTGGTGCTCTGCCCATTCACGCAAAGCGCTTTCGCCAAGGGACCGGAATGCGAAGCCATCGAAAGCACGACCGGACGGCTGGCTTGTTACGATGCGGCGTCTCCTCCGAAGATCGAAAAGCCCGCGATTGTTGAAAACGACGTATCGCGAGCAGCCTACAAGGACCCGTTCCTCGAGGAAGACGCCCGGACCACCGCCAAGCTGAAGAATATCTGTCGCGGTTGTTGAATTTTTGCGAAAGCACGGGGGCGGGCGGCTTGCCATCCCGGCCTCCCATCGTGAGGCGCGTCTGACCGCGGACGTCCCGGAGGGTAGCAGGCTATTTCGAATCCAGAAACGGCGCGACCACTTCGCGGGTCTCCGTGCTCGGCACCACAGGCACGATCTCGAAAGTCATGCCGAACCCCTGGCAATTCAGGACCCATTCCTGCAGCAGCCTGGCGTCGTCGCATTCCATCAACTGGAAGCAGCGATCGAAATTCGGCTCGATCCAGCTGCCGACATATTTCAGCCCCTCGGGAAATTTGATGCCGTGATCGCGGACGTGCTTGTAGACCGGGACCGGATCGCGATCTTTGAAGCGTTCGATCACCATGAACAGCATGGCCGACGCTAGCCCTTGCGCAGGAACACGTAATCGGCGGAGTAGGGCGCGCTGCGGAAGGCGCCGGGCTGGTCGCACGCGCCGTCGAGCTTGCCGCCCTTGGTATTGATCCGCTGCACGGTCGTTGCTGCGGTGAGGGCGCCGCTGCCGCGGTGGGAAGCCACATCGAGCTTGAGCCAGGCAATATCGTTCGCGGTCGCGCCCGGAGCGCTGCCGGCCACCTTGCCAACGACGGCGCTGCCGTCGGTGAGTTCCCAGCTGGGTCCGGCGTAGTGCCGTCCAACCGTCTTGCCGTCGAGCAGAAGCGTCGCGATCGGTTCGCGGAACGCCCAGGCCGGCTTGCCATCAGGACCTGCCTTGCATTCGTAGACTTGCGCGCCTTCGGCGTGCGCCGTGAGCACGATCGCCTCTCCCGGCGCCGCGATGGCGTCGGGAAGGGATGTTTCGGCGGCGGGCGCGCTCACGAGTGAGCCGGCTAGCAACAGCAACGCCAGAGATGCTCTTGGTGGTAATGGCATGGCGCCCTTTCCGATTTTGTCGTCATTGCGAGAGCGCAGCGAAGCAATCCATGGCTTCACGAGATGGATTGCTTCGTCGCTTCGCTCCTCGCAACGACGATTTGGTTCTTTCCGCTTCGTCTCTTGCTTATGCCGCCGTCGCCTTGGTGAGGTTTTCCGCGACCTTGTCGAGGAAGCCGGTGGTGGAGAGCCAGCGCTGTTCGGCGCCGACCAGAAGCGCGAGGTCTTTGGTCATGTAGCCGGCCTCGACGGTCTCGACGCAGACCTTTTCCAGGGTGTCCGCGAACTTCGCCAGTTCGGCGTTGTTGTCGAGCTTGGCGCGATGCGACAGGCCGCGGGTCCAGGCGAAGATCGAGGCGATCGAGTTGGTCGAGGTCTCCTTGCCCTTCTGGTGCTCGCGGTAATGCCGCGTCACCGTGCCGTGGGCGGCTTCGGCTTCGACGGTCTTGCCGTCCGGCGTCATCAGCACCGAGGTCATCAGGCCGAGCGAGCCATAGCCTTGCGCCACGGTGTCGGACTGCACGTCGCCGTCGTAGTTCTTGCAGGCCCAGACGTAGCCGCCCGACCACTTCATCGCGGCGGCGACCATGTCGTCGATCAGCCGGTGTTCGTAGGTGATCTTCTTGGCGTCGAACTGGGATTTGAACTCCTTGTCGAAGATGTCCTGGAAGATGTCCTTGAAGCGGCCGTCATAGACCTTGAGGATGGTGTTCTTGGTCGACAGATACACCGAATAGTTTTTCGCAAGGCCCATGTTGAGGGAGGCGCGGGCGAAATCGGCGATGGAATCGTCGAGATTGTACATCGCCAGCGCAACGCCGGCGCTCGGGGACTTGTAGACCTCGCGCTCGATCACCTTGCCGTCCTCGCCGACGAATTTCATCGTCAGCGTGCCCTTGCCGGGAAACTTGAAGTCGGTGGCGCGGTACTGGTCGCCGAAGGCGTGGCGGCCGATGATGATCGGCTTGGTCCAGCCCGGCACCAGCCGCGGCACATTCTTGCAGATGATCGGCTCGCGGAACACCACGCCGCCGAGGATGTTGCGGATGGTGCCGTTCGGCGACTTCCACATGTCCTTCAGACCGAATTCTTTCACCCGGGCCTCGTCGGGGGTGATGGTGGCGCATTTGACGCCGACGCCGACCTTCTTGATGGCGTTGGCGGCGTCCACGGTGACCTGGTCGTTGGTCTTGTCGCGGTATTCCATCCCGAGGTCGAAATACATCAGGTTGATATCGAGGAACGGGGTGATCAGCTTGTCCTTGATGTACTGCCAGATGATCCGAGTCATCTCGTCGCCATCGAGTTCGACGACGGGGTTGGTCACCTTGATTTTTGCCATGGAGATCGGGCCTTTTTGGAAATAGCGCGGTGGACGGAAGGGTGAGATATGCGCGCTATAGCACCGCACGCGCCCAGGCGAAAGCCAAGGCGCTATGCACTTTCAGTCGATCCTCTCGCCTAGAACGCCGCCTGCGTGGCCGTTCCCGCCACCACGTACCAGGTCACGAGCAGGCCGCAGATCAGGGCGCCGGGCAGGCTGGAGCCGGTCCGCCGCCAGGTGAAGGTCGCGATCACGGCGCAGATGCCGAGCAACGGCACGAACTGGATGGCGACGATGGTGGATAGCGGCACGAAGCCGGGGTCGGGCAGCGGGTTGAACAGTTTCCCGGACAGCCAGAGCGTGCCGTATTGCAGGACCAGCAGCACGATAAAGCCGAGCGTCAGCGCCAGGATGTTGGTGACATAGAGCGCGCCGCGCCCCGCACCCAAAGTAGAAAAATTCCGGTGCAGCACGTGCAGGGCGATCACGAAAAACGCCGTGAACGGGATGAGGTAGATCAGGAATATCAGGAACTGCTTGGCGCTCATCAGCTTCAGCGCGACGATCCAGAACCGGAAATCGATCTTGAAGGCGAGGTCGGCCAGCCACAGCGCGGCATAACCGACAATGATTGTCAGGAGCGCGATCAGGATCGATGGCCCGATGATACCGGTTCGGCTGGCGCGCTTGGGCGCGAACGGCATCAGGGCGAGCGCAATCAGCGCGTTGATCATGGCCCAGACCATGATCTGGTTGGTGATGTTCTGGGGCAGCCATGCCGACGCCGTGACGAACGTGCCGCCGAGCGCGAAGGCCGGGTAATAGGTCAGCGCGGGGATGAAGGCGGACAGGATGAAGGCGGCGGTCCAGCGCCGGCCCGGGGCCGCGGCCGGCACCGTGCCGTCGGCGATCTCGGGCAGGCGCAAATGGGAAAACACGGGCGCCTCAAGCAGGCCGTCGAACACCCCAAGCAGCAGCGCGACAAAGCCCGCCAGCGCGATCAGTGTGCCGATTTCCTTGCGGAGCCAGATCTGGTCGTCGGCAGGAAGCGGCGTGCCGCCCTGCAAGGTCTTGGCGAACCAGTCGAGGCTGTAGCCGATCGCCTGATGCGAAATATGCTCGTCCGGATGGGTGATCGCGGGCGTAAACAGCACCCGCGCCGTCCCTTGTGCGATGTCGCCATAGACCTTGCCCGGTTCGACCGGGCCTTGCGTTCCGAACATAGCCCATAGTTTCGGGCTCTGGGTGACGTCGCGAGCCCGCTCCACGCCCCACATCAAATTGGAAAATTCCTCGTATTGCGCGAACACCAGAGCGACGTTGCGCGGCCAGGCCGGCGTGCCGTCGGCGGCGAACGGTTTGCCGGTCGACGAGCCCTCCAGCACCATCGATTTGTAGTCGTTCGGCATCGCGGCCGCGGCGGCGAGCACGGTCCAGCCGCCCATCGAATGGCCTTCGAGGCCAATATTGCTCTTGTCGACGAAGTCGAGGCTGCGCAGATGGGCGAGCCCATCCGGACCGCCAAAGCCGTTGGCGAAGGCCGGCGGGTCGCTGTAGCCGTGGCCGGTCTCGTCGAGCGCCAGCACGACATAACCGCGGCGGGCGAATTCGATGGCAAAGCCGTCCTGGGTCTCGCGCGAATTGATGTAACCATGGACCGCCAGAATGCCGGGGGCGGGGGTCTGCGCCGTCGCATTCTTCGGGATATAGAGCAGGGCGCTCATGGTGTTGCCCTTGGCGCCCTTGAAACGGATATCCTCGATCCGGATGCCGCCGGAAGTCTGCGTCAGCCAGGCCAGCACGCCGCCGGCCAGAATCAAAATCACCCCGGCGATCGCCAAGGACCATCTTCGGCGCATGTCAGCCTCCCCATATCCCTGAGCCGTTGAGCCAGCCCTTAGGGTTCGTTTTGCAGCTTCGTTTTATTTGTGATTGATACCGTATCCGAAACTTGAACGCGCGCAAGCTGTGGCGCCGCGGCTTTCAACCGAAAATCAGGAAACATTGCTAAGTCGATTATATTGCTTGAGAAACGTTGCCGGTCCGGCCATCGAATGGCGGCCTGGACGAGAGGCGTTGTAAGTGGCTCTTTGGAGCCCGCTTCAGGCCCTTCAGAGATCGAATCAGAAAGTGGAGTGAGATGTCCGGTTCGGGCACCGACAAGACCAAGACAGGCTTTGAGCTGACCGGCCCCGTTGTCATCCTGGTCGAGCCGCAGCTCGGCGAGAACATCGGCATGGCGGCGCGCGCGATGGGCAATTTTGCGCTGACGCGGCTGCGCATCGTCAACCCGCGCGACGGCTGGCCGAACATCAGCGCGCAGCGGGCAGCCGCCGGCGCCGATCATATCCTGGAAAAGGTCGAGCTGTTCGACACGGTGCAGCAGGCGGTCGCCGATTGTACCTTGCTGTTCGCCACCACCGCCCGCGCGCACGACCAGGCCAAGCCGGTGGTGGCGCCGGAAGTAGCTGCACAACAGATGGCCGGCGAGTTCGAGGGCGGCGGCACCGTCGGCATCCTGTTCGGCCGCGAGCGCTACGGACTGCAGAACGAGGAGGTGGCGCTCGCCAACCGCATCATCACCTTTCCGGTCAATCCGGGCTTTGCCTCGCTCAACCTGGCGCAGGCGGTGGTGATCGTCGGCTACGAATGGTTCAAGCAGCAGGGCGGCGAGCTGCCGTTCTCCATCCCGCAAAAATCGCCGCCGGCGGCCAAGCAGCAGCTCGACGCGTTCTTTGCCGATTTGGAGCGCGAACTCGACAAAGTCGAATTCTTCCGCCCGGCCGAAAAGCGCGGCACCATGG
>JBAUUA010000029.1:0-4748 GCA_049582465.1 Bradyrhizobium sp.
GCCTGAAGCCCGCGCTCGCGGCGGTGGATCGCGGCGCGACCGTTGCGCTCGCCAACAAGGAATGCCTGGTTTGCGCCGGCGATTTCTTCATGCAGCGCGCGGCGAAGGCCGGGGCCTGCATCCTGCCCGCCGATAGCGAACACAATGCGCTGTTTCAGGCGCTCGGCTCGGGAAACCGCGAGGAACTGGTCCGCGTCATCATCACCGCTTCCGGCGGCCCGTTCCGGACCTGGTCCTCAACCGACATCGAGCAGGCGACGCTGGCACAGGCGCTGAAACATCCGAACTGGAGCATGGGGCAGAAGATCACCATCGATTCGGCGTCGATGATGAACAAGGGGCTCGAGGTCATCGAGGCTTCCTATCTGTTCGCGCTGGCCCCCGACGAGATCGACGTTCTCGTGCACCCGCAGTCGATCATCCACGGCATGGTCGAATTCTCCGATCGTTCGGTGGTGGCGCAATTGGGCTCTCCCGACATGCGCACGCCGATCGCCCATTGCCTGGGATGGCCGGATCGAATCGTAGGGCCCGCCGCCAAGCTCGATCTCGCCAAGATCGGGCAACTGACCTTCGAGGCTCCGGATTTCGAGCGGTTCCCGGGCTTGCGGCTCGCCTACGACGCGCTGCGGACCGGTCGCGGCGCCACGACGGTATTCAATGCCGCCAACGAGGTGGCGGTGGCCGCCTTCATCGCCGGCCAGATCCGATTCGGTGCCATCGCGCGCCTCGTCGAGGCCACGATAGAGGACTGGATTCGCTCCGGTAATCTCGCGCCCCCGACGTCCGCCGACGACGCCATCGCCATTGACCATGGCGCACGAAATAGAGCTGCCACCCTCTTGCCTCAAATTGCCTTAAAGGCATCCTAGAGCGTCGGGGCAGGGCTTTCGGCCTTGGTTAAGGGGAATTGAATGTCCGAGTTTTTCCTGCATAGTCTCAATACGTTGGGCCATGGGCTCATCGGCTACGTGATCCCCTTCCTGTTCGTCCTGACCATCGTCGTGTTCTTCCACGAACTCGGACATTTCCTGGTTGCCCGCTGGGCCGGCGTGAAGGTGTTGACGTTCTCGCTCGGCTTCGGGCCGGAACTCGCCGGCTTCAACGACCGCCACGGCACCCGCTGGAAGATTTCGGCCGTGCCGCTCGGCGGCTACGTCAAGTTCTTCGGCGACGACAGCGAGGCGTCCACGCCCGCCTCCGAAGCGCTCGCCAGCATGACCGAAGAAGAGCGCCAGGGCAGCTTCCACCACAAGAAAGTCGGGCCCCGTGCGGCGATCGTCGCCGCCGGCCCCATCGCCAATTTCATTCTGGCGATCGTGATCTTCACCTGCCTGTTCACGTTCTTCGGCAAGCCGAGCACGAGCGCGCGCGTCGATCAGGTGGAAGCGGGCAGTGCCGCGGCGACCGCCGGTTTCCAGGTCGGTGATGTCGTGACCGCAATCGACGGCTCCAAGATCGACAGTTTCTCCGACATGCAGCGAATCGTCAGCATTCGCGCCGGCGAACCGATGACGTTCACGGTCAAGCGCGGCGACGCCACGCTGGAATTGCACGGCACCCCGCAGCTGAAGGAAGTGAAGGACCCGTTCGGAAACGCCCATCGGCAGGGCGTGTTGGGAATCACCCGCAAGACGGCGGCCGGCGATATCACCACCGAGCGCGTCGACCCGGCCACCGCGCTATGGCTCGGCGTCAAGGAAACCTGGTTCGTGGTCGATCGGACGCTCGCCTATATCGGCGGGGTCTTTACCGGACGCGAAGCGGCCGACCAGGTCGGCGGTCCCCTGCGAATCGCCCAGATCTCGGGGCAGGTGGCCACCATCGGCCTTGCCGCGCTGGTGCATCTGGCGGCCGTGCTGTCGATATCGATCGGGCTTTTGAACCTGTTCCCGGTACCGCTGCTCGATGGCGGTCATCTTTTGTTCTATGCGGTGGAAGCCGTCCGGGGGCGCCCTTTATCTGACCGGGCGCAGGAAATGGGGTTCCGAATCGGCCTCGGTTTGGTGCTTATGCTGATGGTGTTTGCCACCTATAACGACATCCTGCACCTGGCGGCATCCTGAAACGGCTTTTTTGTGACGTGGCCAATAGGCAACGTCTTGGAATGAAAATGAAATTGCACCGCGATCTGACGTTTGCCGGCCCGGCAAAGTTGGTTACAAGCAGTGCAACAGTTGGGAATCTGCCGGTTCGTGGGGTTCGGTCCGGCACTGGAATGACAAGGGCGCATTGCGCATGAATTTTGGAATGCGAGTCCGGGGGGGCTTGTTTGCTGCCCTGATCATGTTCGCCGTGCCAGCCGCCGCCACGCTGGCCGGCGTGTTTGCGTCGCCCGTTGCCGCCCAGACTGTGGCGTCCATCCAGGTCGAGGGTAATCGCCGGGTCGAAATCGAGACCATCCGATCCTATTTCAAGCCGGGTCCCGGCGGACGCCTGGACCAGGCGCAAATCGATGACGGCCTGAAGGCGCTGATCGAGACCGGCCTGTTCCAGGACGTGAGGATCAGCCAGACCGGCGGCCATCTGCTGGTGACCGTGGTGGAAAACCCGGTGATCGGACGCGTCGCGTTCGAGGGCAACAAGAAGATCAAGGACGACCAGCTTTCGGCGGAAGTGCAGTCGAAGCCGCGTGGCACCCTGTCGCGCCCGATGGTGCAGTCCGATGCGCAGCGCATCGCCGACATCTACCGCCATTCCGGCCGCTATGACGTGACGGTCAATCCCCAAATCATCGAACAGCCGAACAACCGCGTCGATCTCGTTTTCGAGATCACCGAAGGCGCGAAGACCGGGGTGAGGTCAGTCGAGTTCGTCGGCAACAACGCTTACTCGTCCTACCGCCTGAAGGACATCATCAAGACCCACGAATCGAATCTGCTCAGCTTTCTCGGCGGTGGCGACGTCTATGACCCCGACCGGGTGGAGGCCGACCGCGACCTGATTCGCCGCTTCTACCTGAAGCACGGTTTTGCCGACGTGCAGGTGGTGGCCGCGCTGACGGAATACGATCCGCAGCAAAAGGGCTTCCTGGTGACCTTCAAGATCGAAGAGGGCCAGCAGTACCGGGTGGCAGCGGTCAATTTCGAATCCAGCATCCCGAACTTCGACGGAAATACGCTTCGCGGCTACTCCCGCGTCAGCGTCGGGTCGACCTACAACGCCGAGGCGCTGGAGAAGTCGGTCGAGGAGATGCAGATCGAGGCATCGCGCCGCGGTTACGCCTTCGCGGTCGTGCGTCCGCGCGGCGACCGTAATTTCGAGAACCACACCGTCTCCATCACCTATGCCATCGACGAGGGTCCGCGGACCTACATCGAGCGCATCAACGTGCGCGGCAACACCCGCACCCGCGAATACGTGATCCGCCGCGAATTCGATATTTCGGAAGGCGACGCCTACAACCGCGCATTGGTCGATCGTGCCGAGCGCCGCCTGAAGAACCTCGATTACTTCAAGACGGTGAAGATCGCGACCGAGCCGGGCTCGTCGAGCGATCGGGTGATTCTCAATGTCGATCTCGAGGAGAAGTCGACCGGCGACTTCTCGGTATCGGGCGGTTATTCGACCACCGACGGCGCGCTGGCCGAGGTCAGCATCTCCGAGCGTAACTTCCTCGGTCGCGGTCTGTTCGCGAAGGCGTCGGTGACCTATGGCCAGTATGCGCGCGGCTACGCGCTGTCATACGTCGACCCCTATCTGCTGGACTACCGGGTGGCGCTTGGTCTCGACTTGTACCAGCGCCAGCAACTCGCCAACAATTTCATCTCCTACGGCACCGAAACGCTGGGCTTCAGTCCTCGGCTCGGATTCGCGCTGCGCGAGGATCTTTCGCTGCAGCTGCGATATTCGATCTATCAGCAGAAGATCTCGCTGCCGAACAATCTGGCGAATTGTAACAACAATTCAGGAAACGGCCTGCTCGCCTTTAATCCGTCGCCTGCATTCGCGAATCTGAGCGGCGCCGGTCCCGGCGGATCGATAACGTCAGGGGGCCAGACCGCCACCGACGCCTCGGGAACGGGTCTGTGGTGCTATAGCGACGGCGAGGCCTCGCTGCCGGTCCGCAAGGAACTCCAGGGCGGCAGCACGCTGACCTCGGCGATCGGCTACTCGCTGGACTACAACACGCTCGACAACAACAAGAACCCGACCGACGGCCTGCTGATCGATTTCAAACAGGACTTCGCCGGCGTCGGCGGCGACGTGAGCTATCTGAAGAGCGCGTTCGACGCGAAATACTACACCCCGCTGGTCGCCGATATCGTCGGGCTGATCCACGTTCAGGGCGGCATCCTCAACAAGGTCGGCAACACCGATCTTCGCATGCTCGATCAATTCCAGATGGGCCCGAACCTCGTCCGCGGCTTCGCGCCGAACGGCATCGGTCCGCGCGACCTCAATCCCTTCGGCACGCAGGATGCGCTCGGCGGCACCAAATATTGGGGTGCGTCGATGGAGCTGCAGATGCCGTTCTGGTTCCTGCCGAAGGAAGTGGGCCTGAAGGGCGCGATCTATGCCGACGCCGGCGGTCTCTACGACTATCAGGGGCCGACGACCTGGGCCGCGACGGGTGAGGTGACCACGCCGGCCAATTCCAACTGTATTAGGCCGACGCAATACCCCAATGCGAGCGCCGGTACCTGTACTGGATTGGTGTACGATAACGGCAATCAGGTCCGCTCGTCGGTGGGCGTCGGCCTGATCTGGGCCTCGCCGTTCGGTCCGCTGCGCTTCGACTATGCGGT
>JBAUUA010000030.1:0-12793 GCA_049582465.1 Bradyrhizobium sp.
GGCCTCGGCGCCACCACGGCGAATTTCAAGGGCGGGCTCGGCTCGGCCTCGGCGGCGACGCGGGACGGCGTGAAGGTCGCGGCGCTTGCGGTGGTCAATGCGGTCGGCAGCGTCACGGTCGGCGATGGACCGTGGTTCTGGGCGGCGCCGTTCGAAACCGGCGCCGAATATGGCGGACGCGGCCTGCCTGCGGCCTTCACGCCCGACATGCTTTCGATGCGCATCAAGGGCGGCGCCGCCGCGACGGCTGCGGAGAACACCACGCTTGCGGTGGTCGTGACCGATGCCGAATTGACAAAGCCGCAGGCCAAGCGGCTTGCGATGATCGCGCAGACCGGATTTGCGCGCGCGATCTATCCGGTGCACGCCCCGCTCGATGGCGACGTGCTGTTCGCCGCCGCCACGGGCGAAAAGAAGGTCGATCCCCTCGCCGGCCTTACCGAGCTCGGCATGGTCGCGGCCAATGTGGTGGCGCGGGCGATCGCGCGCGGCGTCTATGAGGCGACTGCGCTGCCCTTCCTGGGCGCGCTGCCGGCATGGCGGGACCGGTTCGGATAGTCTTGCTACGATCGGTCCGCCAAATCCGTTCAGACGTTGAGCGACAGCGAGGAAGCCGCGTTGGAGGAAACCGCTTGCGCCGCGCGCTGAATCATCTGCTCGAGGAAATTGTAGGAGGCTGTCGCGCTGCTGGACGATGTCGTCGCCGCGGACGAGGTCATGGTGATCACGGAGCCGTCCGCATTGGTGATGGATGTCGTGGTCGAACCGTCGCTGTTGGTCACCGACGTGCTGGTTGCACCGGCCAGCGCCTGCAGCAAGGGATCGGAATTCGCTCCGCCGGCGCCGGAGCTTGATCCGCCGGCATCGGCGGCGCCGGTCGATCCGTCGGAATCGGCGACATGGTGATGGTGGTGATGGCCGCCCTTGCCCTGCGCCCCCTGCAATGCTTTCTGCATTTCATCGAGGCTCACCGACCCGTCGCCGTTGGCGTCGAGTTTGTTGAAGACATCGTCGGCCTGCGCGAGATTGGTGCCGCCGGCGCCGAGCGCGCTTTCGAATTCGCTCTTGCTGATCTGGCCGTCGCCATTGGCATCGATCTGCGAGAACAGGTCTTTCAGCGCGCTGGTCGGGTCAGTGGATCCCGACGTGCTCGATGCCGATGCGGTCGAGGCGGTCGCATCCTGCCCCTGCGCGGCAATCAGCGCGCTCATCGTCTCCGGCGAGATCTGCGTAAAACCGGAACCACCGGTGACTGGAGGCGGACTTTCTGTCTGCGTCGAGCCGTTCGCGGTATCGAACGGGGTGGGCGGGTTCTGGGCAAAGCCGGTGGTTTGCGACGACGTCGATTTCGACGTGAGCAGCGATTGCAGCGCGTCCATCGCGGACGAGGCGGCGCCAAGGGCAAGCAACATGGCAGAACTCCGACAAATGGGCCGCGATCCGGCGGCCTGCTTTCACGGGATCAGGATCAGCAAACCCCGTGCCACTGCGAAAAACCCAATAAAATGGCGGTTTTCCACGCGAGGCGAGGTCCGATGGCCCCGGCAATTGGTGCCGCCTCCGGCAGATTTTTCCGCCCCGTGACGGTGATTTGCCCGCATTGCCCGCAAGACCGGCGCGTGTTACCCGGAAACTGCCTTCGAGGCTTCGAACGTGTTTTCGGGAAAGCGCACATGTCCGCCCAATTTGCGTCACGCCCCCTTGCCATTGCGCCGTCGATCCTGGCTTCCGATTTTTCCAGGCTGGGCGAAGAGGTCCGCGCCGTCGATGCGGCCGGCGCCGACTGGATCCATCTCGACGTGATGGACGGGCATTTCGTGCCCAACATTTCCTACGGGCCCGACGTCATCAAGGCGATGCGCCCACACACCAGGAAGATCTTCGACGCGCATCTGATGATCGCACCTTGCGATCCGTATCTGGAGGCCTTCGCCAAGGCCGGCTGCGATCACATCACGGTGCATGCGGAAGCCGGTCCCCATCTGCATCGCTCGCTGCAGGCGATCCGCAGCCTCGGCAAGAAGGCCGGTGTCTCGCTCAATCCGGGCACGCCGATCTCGGCGATCGAATATGTCATCGACATGATCGACCTCGTGCTGGTGATGTCGGTCAATCCAGGGTTCGGCGGCCAGGCCTTCATCCCCTCCGCGATCGGCAAAATCCAGGATTTGCGCGCGATGACGGCGGGACGTCCGATCGACATCGAGGTCGACGGCGGTGTCGGCCCCGACGTCGCCGGCCAGCTGGCCGCCGCCGGCGCCAATGCCTTCGTCGCCGGCTCCGCGATTTTCAAGGGCGGCACCATGGAATCCTACAAGGCCAACATTGCCGCGATCCGCAACGCCGCGGCCGCCGCGCGCGGCGAAGCGATCTGACGCAGTCGACATGCAGGCGTCGTGAATCCCATGCTTCGCCAACCAGGGCGAGCCGGAGCGACCGTAGTTTAGGCAAATGACCGCTCATGCATGCAAGTCTGTTGCGGCGCCGTCACACCGTCGCGGCAATCGAAGGCTATTGTGACCAATTGTTGCTAGCCGTGGTAGCATGGTCCCGAACGGAATTTCCGTGGACGCGAAATCGGAGCACGTCATGTTGCCCGTTTTTCAAAGATCATTCTTCGAGACGAAGCATCAGGATCTGCCCGCCGATCCCGCGATCCGCGCCAATGTCTGGGCGGACCGATTCAGGGAAATCATCACGAGCATGGATGTCGACTTCGTCGCGGGCGATGCGACGCCGTTCGGCCGTCACAACATGCTCACGAATGGCACGGTCGTCGTCGGCGAGATGCTGAGCTCGTCGTTCAGGGGAATGCGAACCAGGCAGCACATTCAGCCCAACGACGACAGCCACGTCTATTTGAGCTTCAATATCGGCAGTACGCTTCAGGCCAGCCGGCAATTCGGCCGGGAGGCCGAAGCCCGGCCCGGCGAGGCGCTGCTCGCGGTGCTGGACGCCGGCATCGAGGCGCTGGCGCCCGCCAACGGTCATTCCCTCAGCCTGAAAATCCCGGCAGCGCATTTCGTGCAATGGGGACTGACACCGGCGGACCTCGCCTGCCGCAAGCTCGACTGTTCGGGTGCGGACTATCGGCTCCTCATCGGCTATGCCCGCATGCTCCTCGACATGGGCGAGCAGTTGAGTCCGGCGCAAGCTGCCGCGGCCTCGCAACATCTGATCAACCTGACCGGCTATTGGTTGGGCGCGGGAGACAAGGTCCGCGAGCAGAACGGCGATGCCGCCTCCGCTCACAACCGCCTGTTCCAGATACGCCAGCTGATCAACGAGTCCGCGCGAGACCCGCGCCTCGACCTGCAATCCGTCGCCGCACGGCTCGGAATGCCGCCACGGACCGTGCAGCACGTCCTCGCCGCGGCGGGGGAGAGCTTTTCCCAGTTGCTGATGGGCGCCCGGCTTCGCCGCGCCTACACGCTCCTGCTCGATCCCGCCTTCGACGATGTGCCCGTCGGCACGATTGCTTTCAACTGCGGCTTTGCCGATGCCACTAGCTTCCATCGCGCGTTCCGCAGCGCCTTCGACATGACGCCGGGAATGTTGCGCAACAAACGCTCCGGACAATAGGCGATCTCCCGGCGGTCGACCGCGCTGCTAGACCTTCGCCTCTACCGGCTTTTCGTTCGCACTCCCCTGCTCCTGCAGCGAGGCCAGCCGCGGCGGGCGCACCACGGTGACGGTACAGGCCGCCTCCGCCGCGACCTTGGCGGAGACGCTGCCGAGCAGCGTGCGCCGGAGCGAACTCTGCCGCGCACCGATCACGATGTGATCGACATGATTGGCTTCGGCGAATTCCAGGATCGCTGCCGCGGGATCGACGGCCTCGATGACATGCACGGTCAGCCGGTTTTCATCGAGCTTCAACGGCTGCGCCCAATGCCGCAGCGCCACCAGGCGGTCGACATGCTTGTTGTTGCCCTCCTCGTCCAGCGTCCGGTCGATGGTGACGCGGCCGAGTTTCAGCACGTTCATGCAGGCGAGCCGTGCCGCGGGCAGCGTCGCCAGGATTCGTTCGGCGGTGACGCGCAGCGCTTCGTTCAGTTCGCGCGATTCCTCCGAGACGTCGAGTGCGATCGTCACGATCGGGCCCGACGCCAGTTGGGCTGCGACATCGGCTTTGCCGCGGGCTTGCGTCAGATTGCCGTTGAAGCGCCGGCGCCAGACGGTGGAGATGGGATCGCGGTCCAGCCGCTCCGCCCGCCCCGTCAGCTTGACCTGGTCGGGATAAGCGAGGTCGAAGGCGAGTTGCGATGCCGTGGGATAGCGCCAGACCGGGTCGATCTCCAGACAGCGCAGCACGATTTCCTGCAGCCAGGGCGGATAATCGGCCTTCAGTTTGCGCGGCGGATAGGGATCGCGCCACAGCCGCCGCCGCATCCCGCGCAGGGTTTCGCTCTCGCCGAACGGCCGCACGCCGGTGGTGAAGAAATACAGGAGCACGCCCAGCGAAAACAGATCGCTGCGCGGATCGTCGCGCACCCCCAACAGGCGCTCGGGCGCCATATAGGGCGCGGTGCCGTAGGGAATCCGGAACTCCTCCTGCAGCAGATCCGGCAACTGACTGTGATGCGACAGCCCGAAATCGATCAGCACGGCTTCACCGCTGGGGCGAAACATGATGCTGCTCGGCTTGATATCGTGGTGGATGACGTTCTGCCGGTGCAGGTCGGCAAGGGCGGTTGCGATTTTTCCGGCAATCGCGCTCGCCTCCTCGTAAGGCAGCGGCAGTTCGCCAAGGCGGCTGTAGAGCGTGGTGCCCGGGATGACCTCGATCACGACATAGGCCTGCCGCATGAAATCGCCGGCGGCATAACACGCCGGCACATGCGGCCCCGACAGCCGCGGCAGGATCATCTGCTCCATCTCGAAACTGACGATCGCGGCGGGATCCTCGCCCTCGGATACCCTTGGGATCTTCATCAACAACGGTGCGGCGATATCGGGCCGCGTCACGCTCCACAGCGTCGCCATGCCGCCGCTGTGGACGCACTCCCCGATGGTGAAGCCGTCGATGACGGCGCCGGGCTGCACCGAACGCTTGGCCATCGGCTACCTCCCGACCGCGAGGCGATCGGCCAGCCAATGCGGCAGGCCGTTCTCACGAATCCGCGTTGCAGCCGCCTCGACATCGTAGGGCACCCGGCAATAGCTGATCTGCTGGCGCTCGGTATCAAACAGCGCGAAGGCTGCGGCCGGATCGCCGTCGCGCGGCTGCCCCACCGAGCCGATTACGGCCAGCCA
Source organism: Bradyrhizobium sp. (assembly GCA_049582465.1). GTDB lineage: Bacteria > Pseudomonadota > Alphaproteobacteria > Rhizobiales > Xanthobacteraceae > Bradyrhizobium. Next base: position 5,257 of record JBAUUA010000030.1, read on the forward strand.
TTGCCGCCCGCCCGAGAGCTGCACCGGGACGTCGGCGGTCGGGATGAAGCTCGTCATCTTCGCGGTGGCAGACATCGAATACAGCGCCGGCCGGTGGATATGGCCGCAGAAGGTGATGCGCACTTCGGTGGCGATGATGCTGCGCGCCGCATCGGTCGCATTCTGCACGTAGCGCCATTTCGCCGGATTGCTGGCCTCGGAATGCACATAGAGGCGGTCATCGTCCCACACTTCGAACGGCAGTTCCGCCAGGAAATGCCGCTGCGCCGCCGAGAGCCTGCCGCGGGTCCACTCCATCGCGGCCTGGGCCTCGGCATTCATGGATTCGGAAGGCGTGCCGACCGCGTTGTCGTGGTTGCCGCGCACGGCGAGCGCGCCGCTCTCGACCAGGCCCATCACGGTCTCGACGGTCCATTCGGGATCGGCGCCATATCCGACATAGTCGCCGAGGCAAATCACCCGTTCGGCGCCGCGTGCGCGCGCATAATCGAGGCACGCGGCAAACGCCTGCCGGTTGGCATGGATATCCGCAAAAACTGCCAGCAGCACGATTTCCTCCGTGCCGATCCTATTCCGCAGGCCGGCGTCCGATTTGACGGATATCAAACAACAGGAGGAGACAGGCGCGCAATCGGATGAAAGGCAGGCTGTCGGGCAAACTGAGCAAGCCGGGCCCCGCGAAGGCGATCACGCGCAAAAGGGGTGAAGGAGAAAATTTCAGCGCTTGCGCGGAGCCTCCAGGCCCCGGAGCATCAGCGCCAGCACGGCGTCGACCCGCGCCGAAAAATCCGGATCGCTCCACTCGTCGGAGTGCGCGGGATGATGGAAGCGGCTGGTGGCATCGAACAGCGCGCGCGCGGTCGCCTTGGCATCGGTGACCTGGAAGGCACCCTGCTTCACGCCGTCATCCAGCATATGCGCGATCTGATCGACCAGGCGGTCCTTGTGGGCCTTGACGACCTTGCAGGCCTCCTGCGCCAGCGTCAGATAGGTCGCAAACATCTCGGGATCGTCGCAGACCTTCTTGTACTTGATCGCAATCATCAGGCGCAGCCAGCGCTCCAGCCGTTCCGGCGCCGGGCCCGAACTTTCCGCGATCTCCGCCAGCGGCGCGTTGGCCCGGTCGAGCCAGCGTTTTGCGACCGCCTCCCGCAGCGAGGCCTTGCTCGGGAAATGACGGTAGACGCTGCCGTGGCTCACATCGAGCGCACGGGCAACGTCCACCACCGTCGCCTTCGCCAGACCGAAACGGCGCAGCACGTCCTCGGTGACCTCAAGAATTCGCTCAGGGGTCAGAACAACGTTCTCGTTCATGCGCGCACCGTCTGTTTTCGCAAAGCGATCTGGCGGATTGTCATTGATGTACCTTTAGCGGGCAAGCCTCTCGGCTTGCGCGGCGAGATGGCGGGCAACGCGGGCGTTGAGCCAACGCTGGATTTGGGCAGTCAAATGTAAAATTTCGATAGTCATGGCAGAGTCCTTTGAAAGTCCCCAAATAACTGGCTCGGCCAGCGAACCCGGGGTGACGCCCAAGCATTGGCGTCGAAGGCAATATAGGGCATCTCGCTGACAGATTTCAATATCTGTCATTCAATATTCCGTGATTAACGAGACCTTAACCCTTGGATTGTCCTGCGGGGCGCCGGGTTCGCGGGCCGAGCCGCCGTTTGTCTCACCCCGGCGGCTCTGCTAAAGCACGGCGTAATCCGCCAAGCCCCGCGAGTCGTCGATGATTTCCCGCTACACCCGCCCGGAGATGGCCGCCATCTGGGAGGCGCAGACGCGCTTCAAGATCTGGTTCGAGATCGAGGCGCATGCGGCTGACGCGCTGGCGGAATTGGGCGTCATCCCCAAGGAAGCCGCCCGGACGGTCTGGGCCAAGGCCCGCGACGTGATTTTCGACGTCGCCAGGATCGACGAGATCGAGCGCGAGACCAAGCACGACGTCATCGCCTTCCTGACCCATCTGGCCGAAATCGTCGGCCCCGAGGCGCGTTTCGTGCACCAGGGCATGACCTCCTCCGACGTGCTCGACACCTGCCTCAACGTGCAGCTGACCCGCGCCGCCGACCTTCTGATCGACGACGTCGACAAGGTGCTGTCAGCCCTGAAGAAACGCGCCTTCGAGCATAAGATGACCCCGACCATCGGCCGCTCCCACGGCATCCATGCCGAGCCGGTGACGTTCGGGCTGAAGCTCGCTTACGCCTATGCGGAATTTTCCCGCGCCCGCGAGCGGCTGGTCGCCGCGCGCAAGGAAGTCGCGACCTGCGCGATCTCCGGCGCGGTCGGCACCTTCGCCCAGATCGATCCGCGGGTGGAAGAACACGTGGCAAAGGCGATGGGGCTGGTACCGGAGCCGATCTCGACGCAGGTGATCCCGCGCGATCGCCACGCGATGTATTTTGCGACACTGGGCGTGATCGCCTCCTCGGTCGAGCGGCTCGCCACCGAGATCCGCCACCTGCAGCGCACCGAAGTGCTGGAGGCCGAGGAATTCTTCTCCGAGGGCCAGAAGGGCTCTTCCGCGATGCCGCACAAGCGCAACCCGGTGCTGTCGGAAAACCTCACCGGCCTGTCGCGCATGATCCGCGCCTATGTGACGCCGGCGATGGAGAACGTCGTGCTGTGGCACGAGCGCGACATTTCGCATTCCTCGGCCGAGCGCATGATCGCACCCGACGCCACGGTGACGCTGGATTTTGCCCTCAATCGCCTCGCGGGCCTGATCGACAAGCTGCTGGTCTACCCCGATAACATGCTGAAGAACCTGGACCGGCTCGGCGGCCTCATTCATTCGCAGCGCCTGCTGATCGCGCTGACCCAGAAGGGCGCCAGCCGCGAGGACGCCTACAAGCTGGTGCAGCGCAACGCGATGCCGGTATGGCGCGGCGAAGGCGACTTCCAGGCGCTGCTGAAGAAGGACGCCGAGGTGAAGAAATATCTCTCCGACGCCGAGATCTCCGAGCAGTTCGACCTCGGCTATCACCTCAAGCACGTCGATACCATCTTCAGGCGCGTCTTCGGGGAAAGCTGAGGTCGGCAGTCCGGCCTGCCCGACCCGCGCAGGCGTGCAATGGCAACTGAATGATAACCGGGATCGGCTAGGATTGCGTCCGTGTCCACACGTCAGACCATTCTCGTGTTCGATTCCGGCCTTGGCGGGCTCACGGTGTTGCGCGAGATCGTCAGGGCGCGGCCCGACGCGCATTACGTCTATGTCGCCGACGATGCGTTCTTTCCTTATGGCCATCACGGCGAGGATGAGCTCATCGCGCGCGTGGTGCCCCTGGTCGGCGAGTTGATCGCAAGGCATACCCCCGATCTGGTGGTGATCGCCTGTAACACCGCTTCCACGCTCGTGATGTCGCATCTGCGTGAGCGCTACCAACTGCCGTTCGTCGGCACGGTACCGGCGATCAAGCCGGCCTGCGCCAAATCACGGACCAAACGTGTCTCGGTGTTCGGCACCAAAGGCACCGTCAAGCGCGAATACACGAGGTCGCTGATCCGCGATTTTGCGCAAGGCTGCGACGTGACGCTGGTGGGTTCGGGCGAACTCCCCTCGCTCGCGGAGGCCGCCCTGAGCGGCACCGAGGTCGGCGATGCCGCGATCGCGGCGGAGCTTGCGCCGTGTTTTGTCGGAGACCGCGAAGATCCCTCGGCGCGCACCGACACCGTGGTGCTGGCCTGCACCCATTATCCGCTGCTGATGGACCGCCTGGTGGCGCTGGCGCCCTGGAAGGTCGAGTGGATCGATCCGGCGCCCGCGATTGCCCGCCGGGTGGTGGATCTGCTCGGGCCTGCCGGCCGCGAGACCGATACCGCCGGCGCCGAAATGGTTTTCACCTCGGGAAAGCCGCACACGCTGAGCCGCGCGCTGACGCCGTTTTTCGGCGGCCGCGTCCCGGCGTGAGCGGCGGTTGTACTGCATATGGGGTGCAGTGGAGTGGCGAAGCAACCGAGGTTACGATGATAGGCAGCCACAGCGTGTTCGGCCATGAAGACGAGACATACGGTCAGCGGCTCCATGGACCCCGAGGGGGCCAAGCTCTGCCCGGTCGCAGCGCCTTCAAGGCTCCTACTTGATCTTGCCCAAGCACTCCTTCAGGCGATCAAGCTCCGAACGAACTTGCAAAAACAGCGCGCTTTGTAGTGCGGCCGTGCCCCTGCTGAAGAATTCTGCGGAGGCCTTTTTGTCGAGATTTTGCTGCCAATCCCGGATTGCTATTTTAGTGGCCTTCTGCGCCTCCGACGCGGACTTAACGTACGTTGCGATGCACGCGTCGGCCGATGAGCACATCGGGCACTCTTGAGCGGCGGCGGCAGCAGCAGTTGAAACAAGCAAGGCAAGCGTCGCGGCAAGAACCTTCATTGCTGTTCCCCAACGTTGGCCCCACCCCAGCGGATGTTCTACTCGGTTGGGCTCATTTGCAATGGCGAGCGCCGGTCCACGCGAGCGAAGCCGACACCGGCTCACTCGACAACTTCGCATTGGTCCAAAAGCCGTACGAATTCCGGCGCGGAATCGCCCGCATCGGTGTGCCTGAGGGATGCCCGGGCTCAAACCTTGAAGTAACCGGGCTGGCCGATGTCGGCGATCAAGCCGATCCCGGTGGGCGTCCAGCCCAACCGCTGCTGCGTCAAGGCGCTGGAGGCCGGCATGTCCAAGCCGGCGAACATCGCCAGTGGCCCGTAATAATCGCCCGCCTCTTCTTTCTTGATCGAAACCACCGGCACATTGAGCGCGCGGCCGATCACTTCGATGACCTGGCGCATGGGTACGCCTTCCTCGCCGACGGCGTGGTAGATCCCGTCCGCGTCGCCTTTCTCCAACGCAAGCCGGTAAAGGCGGGCGACATCCTGCCTGTGCGCGGCAGCCCAGCGTTCATTGCCTTCGCCGACATAGGCCGCGGTGCCTTTTTGACGCGCGAGCTCGAGCAGATAGGTGATCAACCCGGCTTTTCCGTCGGCGCCATGCACTTGCGGCAGGCGTATCGCCATCGCGCGCACGCCACGCGAGGCGTAGGCCAAACCGGCCTGCTCGGACGCGCGCGGAACATGCGGGCTGGAATCGCGCCGCATATCTTCCGTCACCACCACACCCGCCGCGACGAGGCCCGTTCCCGAGGTAACGATGAAAGGCTTGTTCGTGCCTGCCAGCACATCGCCCATGGCTTCGATGGCGGTCTTGTCGATCGCGCCATTCTCGGCGAATTTCGAGAAATCATGGATGAAGGCCAGATGAATCACGCCGTCGCAATCCCTTGCGCCGTGCTTCAGGCTTGCGAGGTCCTGCAGCGAACCGCGATGAACTTCCGCGCCCAGTTTCTCGAGCGTCTCGACGTTCCCTTCGGAGCGCGCGAGGCCGACGACCTGATGCCCGTTGGCGATCAGTTCTTTTGTAGTTTCGGTGCCGATGAATCCGGCGGCGCCGGTGACGAATACGCGCATGACAAACACTCCCTGTTCAGAACGCCGGGATATGCTACGTTGCTCATTCAGGTAAAGTAGTGAGATCATACGGGTATAAGCGCTAACAGGATGACGGACGCGAACCCGCTTGGGACTTACTTGAAGGATCGCCGCGCCAAGCTCGATCCTGCGGCATTCGGCTTTCCGCTGAAGCGGCGGCGAACGCCAGGACTTCGGCGCGAAGAAGTGGCGCAGCGTGCGAATGTGAGCGCCACCTGGTACACCTGGCTGGAGCAGGGGCGCGGCGGCGCCCCCTCCGCCGATGTGCTGGATCGCATCGCCCGCGCCATGATGCTGACCGACCTGGAGCGCGACCATCTGTTTCTGCTCGGTCTGGGCCGGCCGCCCGAAGTCCGATATCACGCCCCCGATGGCATCTCACCCCGTCTGCAACGGGTGCTCGACACGCTGGAATACAGTCCCGCTTTCATTCGCACGGCGACATGGGATGTGATCGCGTGGAACAGGGCCGCCGCGGCGGTCCTCACCGACTACAGCACGCTGCCGGACGGGCAGCGCAATGTTCTGCGCATGATGTTCCGCGACAGCCGCGTCCGCGCAACGCAGTCCAACTGGCAAAGTGTCGCGCGCTATGTGGTCGCGTCCTTCCGCGCGGATGTGGCGCGCGCCGGTGCGGCGCGTAACGTGCAATCGCTGGTCGACGAGCTCTGCGCGACCAGCCCCGAATTCGCGGCGATGTGGCGCGACAACGATGTGCAGGGGCATGGCGATGGTGTGAAAGTCCTGCAGCACCCCGTCGCCGGACCGCTCTCGATGGAATTTTCGGCTTTTGCCGTCGATGGCCGGCCCGACCTCAACATGGTGATCTACAATCCTGCAACATCAGCGGATGCGGACAAGATCCGCGCGCTGCTGAAGTCTCTGCCGAAATAGGCGCGATGCTACGGGTGGGTGCGACGGTCACCGACAAGCACTTGGCCTCGATTCGTCCATTGTGTTGACGAGGAGATTTTCGAATGGCTGAAGCGTCGTGAGCGACGCGAAGACGGCACGGGCCGCGAACCAACTAAATCCGTCAGCCCGTGCAAGGTATCGACTCGGGGCGACCGATGATCCGCGCCGGGAGGTTTTCGTTACGCCGCAAATCACTACGCGGAAAGCTTCTTCAGAAACGTTTTCATTGCAGCCTTCGGATCGGCCAGGTTTGCTTCGTCAAACCCCGAAAACAAGCTTCTTAGGTGAGTCTCTCTGTCGGTGGAGCGTCTGGTTTCCGCACGCCAAAGAAGATACCCGAGCAAAATTAAAGTTGATGTCCACGCCATCATCATCCCCAAAAGGATAGCTTGTATCGTACTCATCGTACCGCCCCCGTATTCGGAGTTTGCGAATCTATTGTCCGCATCTCCGCGCGCCCAACGTGCAATCGTGGTATCAATGTGGCGGCAGCGCGACCGCTATATGGATCGCGTGGGCCATCGCAGCCCACGCGGTTCTGTCGCGACATTACGTTGCGTCAACGACGTTTTTGAGGACGAGGTCTGACAGCTTGACCAAAAGTCCTCGCAGCCTGGCATTCTCCTCAAGCAGCGAGGTTATGTCGTCGCCGCGTTCGTCATCCGCAAATAACGGCTCATCATGCTTCTCAAGTAGAGAAACAGTGCCATTGGTGTTTTCGTCGTCCCAAAGTGATGGTTCAGCAAGACGGCGTTGCTTGTTACGCGGTAGATGTTCAATTCTCATAACTAATACCCCTACAAATAGCCGGACGGCGCCCCCGAGCCTCATCCAAAGTGAAATGAGTCCGGAGGCAAATTTGAGTCCAGAATTTGAAGCGTATGGGGCACGACTGGCGATGCTGAGCATCGTGCTGTTGTTTTTATTTGGGCTGCGTCAAGCGCCTGACTGATCCCAGTCTGATCGTCTGGGACGATGTAACCCCGTCAGCCGGTGCGAGATGTGTCCTCGGTGACCGGCACCTTTTTTAGAGTCAACGCGGAGCACGCGATGACCAATCCTGATCGGCTGCCATGTCCGTTCTTGAGCGGCGGTCTCAACCGATCGACGCAACACTTTATCTTAAAGGGAAAAGATGGAGTGTAGG
>JBAUUA010000031.1:0-7067 GCA_049582465.1 Bradyrhizobium sp.
GATCGGCGGTATCGTACGCCTTGTCCTCACCGGCCGTAATGCGGTGGCCGGCAGCTTTGCTTTTGGCCTTTAGCATGATCTCCGAGGCTCGGCGTTCGGCGGTGCCATTGGCGTGCGTGACCATGCCGGCCACCGCCAGCCCATGCCGGTTCTCCATGGTGGCATGGCCCATATAGCAGAGCTTCGCCTCCCGCCCGGCCGCTTTGCGGTAAAGCCTGCTGTTTGGGTCGCTGGTACTCGCATGGGTATCGTTCTTGCGCTTCTGGCCATGGAAGTTTGCACCGTCATCATCGTCGCCGCTGCCGTCCTTGGGACGAAAACTCTTCTGCGAAGCCCAGGCTTCGATCAGCGTTCCGTCCACCGAAAAATGCTCATCCGACAATAGCGGCTTGACCTGCGGATGGTTCAGAAGCCTGGTCATGAACTTCGTGAACACATCGCCGTTCTGCAGCCGCTCCCGGTTCTTGGTGAAGGTGGTCGGGTCCCAGACCGGATCGTCCGGCGAAAGCCCCACGAACCAGCGGTACAAAAGATTGTAGTCCAGTTGCTCCATCAACTGGCGTTCCGAGCGGATGCCGTAGAACACCTGCAGCAGCAAGGCGCTCAGCAATTGCTCCGGAGGGATCGAAGGACGTCCCTCGCTGGCGTAGAGCCTCCCAAGGCTACGGTTCAGCTCACTCAAGACATCCCGGACCAGCGCCCGGATCTTCCGTAGAGGATGGTGGGCAGGCACCCGGGCCTCCGGCGAGATGTACGAAAACAACCCGCCCTGATCCGCAAATGCGCCGCGCATGCTCGTCTCCAGCGATTCGACATGATAAAGTGAATCACCAAGTCCTCATCGTGGCGAGGGGGTTCTTCAGCAAACTGCTAGTTGTGTTTGCCGAATAGGCCCCGCGGCAGAGCCTTCAGCGCCTTCGCGACCGTCTCGCCGCCGATCAGTGAACCGACGATGGCGAGTGCAGCGCCGCTATCAGCGCCGATAGCATGCAGCAATCCGGTTGCCCCTATAAATAGGGCGCTATTCGAGGCACTTGTGTAAATCGCGTCGTGGCTCTTCTGCCACCACTTACCGATGGAATCCTTGAAGGCGTGGACCGTCTCGACGACTTCCTTTTCCTTCACCTCGTTCTTTTTGAATTGCTGAACCGCGACCTTTATGCGGTCCAACTCATCCCGCATCTCCTTAAATTGTGAGATCGCGGCATCTTTCTTTTTGACCGCATCGGGATCATTCGGCCGCTCGTCGTTGAGCTTCGCAATCTTGTCATCGATCTGAAGCTTCAACGCCTCGATGGCGAGGAAGATTGATTTCTCGTTCGCCTCGATGGCTTTGCCGATTTTGGTCTTGGCCTTGCCGCTGCCTCGGGATTTCGGATTGAGCCTGCCGAGCATCCGCTCCAGCTCTTTGATGGTGAAGAATCGGACGTGCGGAGCGCGTTCCGAACGGACGCGAGGCTGCTCAGGAAGGGACAGATTCGACACCAGCCAATATTCGTCGATGTCTTGGGACTTCTGCGACCGCGCATAGGCGACGTTACCGGCAAACTTCTCAGGAAGGTCGCGGGCGTTCTTCGTCAGTGCAAGCTCGACGACAAACTTCCGGTATCGGCCCAATTCCTGGCGGGTGAGAACCAAGTCCCAGCGTGGGCGGTCACCGAGATTTCACGCTGGATTTCAAATTTCGCCGCCTCAAAGAGCTTCGCTAAACGATCGACAGTCTCTTTCTCGCCTGCGTCATACGCAGGCACAGCCTTCTTCGCCATGCCCCGGCCCTCCCCGGCCGGGAGAATACCCGCAATACGGGTAAACGCATGTGATAAATGGCCTAACCACATGGAATCAGGTCCGCATCCTCACATTTTCCCGCACTGTGGGGAGTTCGGCGGCGGTGTAGCGGTGCCCGGTCGTCGTCCGGCAGTCCGGCACATTCTCCAAGGCGATCAGCGCCAGCTCGGTCAGCCGCGGCAACGGTTTGTCCGAGGCTTCCCACACCGCGATTGTCTGGCGAGACACGTCCAACTCCACGCGAAGCATTTCCTGGGTCATTCCGTAGCGCTTGCGCCACGCCTTCAATTCAGTGCCTATCATGGGACACCTGAATGTCGGGATTTCTTACATTTGGATCCTGCTTGGTCATTTCTGCCTCTAAAATCAAAGGCCAGACGAGGCCTTGGCAGAATACAAATTAGAGAGAAAGTCTTAACAAACCGCTACTGCTTTTCCTTCTTCGTATGGGACCAATCAGAACATTCGCAGCCTGGAGCGGGACGAGATTAGATTGGAGCCTTTTTCTCTTGCCGGACTTAGCGCAGCAAGAGTGGTGCGAGCCGGGGTTCCGCTCTACTTTGCATGGGGTTGTTTTCGCGATTTTTTGTCCAGGCCCTGCCGGGCACCGCCGAAGGGACGCTATGCCAGGTCCGGGACACGAGAAGTCCGGGCGAGGGAAAAAAGCGCATACCCCCTGCACCAATTCTCGGCTTGCATTTTTCGTCATGTTGAGGCCGAAAGGAGATCATGCTTTCTCCCCCCTCCGCCTCTTTCCGCGCCCATTACCAGGCCCTCGTTTCCTCCGGCGCGATCGAGCCCGACGCCGCGCAGGAGGAGGCCGCCGAGGCCCTGGCCGAGCTCGAGCAGCGGCTTTCGAACTACAAGCCGTTCCGCAAGCAGGGCCTGCTCGGCCGGCTGTTTGCCGACAAGGACGAGCCGCCGCCGCGCGGCCTCTACATTCACGGCGAAGTCGGCCGCGGCAAGACCATGCTGATGGACCTGTTCTTCCAGCACAGTTCGGTGACGCACAAGCGCCGCGCGCATTTTCACGAATTCATGGCCGAGGTGCATGAGCGGATCTACGGCTATCGCCAGAACATCTCGCGCGGCGAGATCGCCGACGGCGACGTGATCGCGCTCACCGCGGCGTCGATCGTCGACGAGGCCTGGATTTTGTGCTTCGACGAATTCCATGTCACCGATATCGCCGATGCCATGATCCTGGGACGGCTGTTCAAGAAGCTGTTCGAGCTCGGCACCGTGGTGGTGGCGACCTCCAACGTCGCGCCGGACGATCTCTACAAAGGCGGGCTGAACCGGGCGCTGTTTGTACCCTTCATCAAGCAGATATCCGATCATATGGAGGTGCTGCGGCTCGATGCCCGAACCGATTTCCGGCTGGAGAAGCTCGCCGGCGTGAAGATGTGGCTGGTGCCGGCCGACGGCGCCGCTGCCGCCGCGCTGGACAAGGCCTGGTCCAGGATGACCGGCAATGCCAGGTGCAAGCCGCGCGATATTTCGATCAAGGGCCGCATCCTGCATGTGCCGTGCTCGGCGGACGGCGTCGCGCGATTTTCCTTCGCGGATCTGTGCGAAAAGCCGCTCGCGGCGTCGGACTACCTGCGGCTCGCGCACGACTATCACACCATCATGGTCGACCGCATTCCGGTGATGGATTACCCCGAGCGCAACGCCGCCAAGCGCTTCATCACGCTGATCGACACGCTCTACGACAACGCGGTGAAGCTGATGGCCTCGGCCGAGGCTGATCCGCTGTCGCTGTACCTGGCCGCCGAGGGCCATGAGGCGAACGAGTTCAAGCGGACCTCGTCACGGCTGATCGAGATGAGTTCGGAATCCTATCTGGCGCTGCCCCACGGCCGCAAGGACTCCGCCGCCAGCGGGTCCACCACGGGGCTTGTCGAAACGTAAAGCCCGTCATTCCGGGGCGCCCGTCAATGCGAACCCGGAATCTCGAGATTCCGCGTCTGGTCCTTCAGACCGTCCCGGAATGACGTGGGCGGCCTGATCGAAATCAAGGCAGGGGCTGACAATTGAGCATAGCCTGACTTGAACGGGTCGGTCGAAAGGGATAACCAGCCGTCCAGCTTCTTTCCTACCTTCCTGCTTGACCTTCAAAGGACAGATTTCCCATGGCGCGCGACAAGATTGCTTTGATTGGCTCCGGTCAGATCGGCGGCACGTTGGCTCACCTCATCGGCTTGAAAGAACTGGGCGATGTCGTGATGTTCGATATCGCCGAGGGCGTTCCGCAGGGCAAATCGCTGGATATTGCGCAATCCTCGCCGGTCGACGGCTTCGACGCGCATTTCACCGGCGCCAATTCCTACGAGGCGCTGGACAGCGCCAAGGTCTGCATCGTGACCGCCGGCGTGCCGCGCAAGCCCGGCATGAGCCGCGACGATCTTCTGAGCATCAATCTCAAGGTCATGGAGCAGGTCGGCGCCGGCATCAAGAAATACGCCCCCGACGCCTTCGTCATCTGCATCACCAACCCGCTCGATGCCATGGTGTGGGCGCTGCAGAAGGCCTCCGGCATGCCGCACAAGAAGGTGGTGGGCATGGCAGGCGTGCTGGATTCCTCGCGCTTCCGCTATTTCCTGGCCGATGAATTCAACGTCTCGGTCGAGGACGTCACCGCCTTCGTGCTCGGCGGCCATGGCGACACCATGGTGCCGCTGGTGCGCTATTCCACGGTGGCCGGCATTCCCTTGCCCGACCTGGTCAAGATGGGCTGGACCTCGCAGGCGCGGATCGACGAGATCGTCGACCGCACCCGCAATGGCGGCGCCGAAATCGTTAATCTCTTGAAAACCGGGTCGGCGTTCTATGCGCCGGCCGCGTCCGCGATCGCGATGGCCGAAAGCTATCTCAAGGACAAGAAGCGCGTGCTGCCCTGCGCGGCCTACCTCAACGGCGAATACGGCGTAAAGGACATGTATGTCGGCGTGCCCGTCGTGATCGGATCGAAGGGTGTCGAGCGCATTGTCGAGATCGAACTGGCCGGCAAGGACCGCGAGGCCTTCGACAAGTCGGTCGGTGCGGTGCAGGGCCTGGTCGACGCCTGCAAGAAGATTGCGCCCGACCTGCTCGGCCGCTGATTTCACTCGATTTCCGGGCTCCCTGGGTGGGGCCCGACGCGGTTTGAATTGTCCTCTGGTATGTGGTATACCAGCAGCCAAATTGATGTGAATTGCAAGATTCACCGCACGAGGGTTCGGGGAACGTCCAGATGAATATCCATGAATACCAGGCCAAGGCGCTGCTGCATGAATTCGGTGTGCCGATCTCGAAGGGCGTGCCGGTGCTGCGGCCTGCCGATTCGGATGCGGCTGCGAAAACACTTCCCGGCCCGATCTGGGTGGTGAAGAGCCAGATCCACGCCGGCGGCCGCGGCAAGGGCAAGTTCAAGGAAGCCAGCGCCGGCGACAAGGGTGGCGTGCGCATCGCCAAGTCGGTTGCCGAGGTCAATGACTACGTCAAGCAGATGCTGGGCGCGACGCTGGTCACGGTGCAGACCGGACCGCACGGCAAGCAGGTCAACCGCATCTACATCGAGGAAGGCTCCGACATCGACAAGGAGTTTTACCTGTCGATCCTGGTCGACCGCGAAACCTCGGAAGTGGCATTCGTGGTCTCCACCGAAGGCGGCGTCAATATCGAGGACGTCGCGCATTCGACGCCGGAGAAGATCGTGACCTTCTCGGTGGATCCGGCGACCGGCATCATGGCGCATCACGGCCGCACCGTCGCGAAGGCGCTGAAGTTGACCGGCGATCTCGCCAAGCAGGCCGAGAAGCTGGTGGCGCAGCTCTATAACGCCTTCGTCGCCAAGGACATGGCGATGCTGGAGATCAACCCGCTGGTGGTCACCAAGCAGGGCCTGTTGCGGGTGCTCGATGCCAAGGTGTCGTTCGACGACAACGCGCTGTTCCGTCATCCCGAAATCGTCGTGCTGCGCGACGAGACCGAGGAAGACGCCAAGGAGATCGAGGCGTCGAAATACGAACTGAACTACGTGGCGCTCGACGGCACCATCGGCTGCATGGTCAACGGCGCCGGCCTTGCCATGGCGACCATGGACATCATCAAGCTCTACGGCATGGCGCCGGCGAACTTTCTCGACGTCGGCGGCAGCGCCAGCAAGGAAAAGGTCGCGGCCGCCTTCAAGATCATCACCGCCGACCCCAGCGTGAAGGGCATCCTGGTCAACATCTTCGGCGGCATCATGAAGTGCGACGTCATCGCCGAGGGCGTGGTCGCCGCGGTGAAGGAAGTCGGCCTGAAAGTGCCGCTGGTGGTGCGGCTCGAAGGCACCAATGTCGAGGCCGGCAAGAAGATCATCCGCGAAAGCGGCCTCAACGTGCTGCCGGCCGACAATCTCGACGACGCCGCGCAGAAGATCGTCAAGGCCGTCAAGGGAGGCTAGTCCCATGGCCCAGGACCATCTCGCCGCACCGACGCCGCTTCCGGAGCACCGCAAGCTCGCGGCGTTCGCCGGCGAGTGGAACGGGGAGGAGATGGTGTATCCCTCGCGCTGGAACGAAGGCGGCCCCGCCACCTCGCATGTGGTGGCCCGCATCGATCTCAACGGCTTCTACCTGATCCAGGACACCCGCCAGTCGCGCGACGGCAAGGAAAGCTTCGCCACCCACGGCATCTTCACCTATGACCGCGAGGACCGGCTCTACAAGTTGTTCTGGCACGATTCGCTCGGCTACTACCCGCCGTCGCCGGCCTCCGGCGGCTGGACCGGCAAGACCCTGACGCTGGTGCGCGGCTCGCTGCGCGGCAATGCGCGCCATGTCTACGAAGTCATCGACGACAACAGCTATTCCATGAAAATCCAGTTCTCGCCTGACGCGGAAGGGTGGGCCGACGTGCTCACCGGCGTCTACCGGCGTATCCACTGATCCCTCGACCTACCGTCTCGCGAAAGCAGTCCCAACCATGTCCATCCTGATCGGCAAGAATACCAAAGTCATCTGCCAGGGCTTTACCGGCAAGAACGGCACCTTCCACTCGGAAGCCGCGATCGCCTATGGCACCAAGATGGTCGGGGGCACTTCGCCCGGCAAAGGCGGCTCGACCCATCTGGGGCTGCCGGTGTTCGACACCGTGGGCGAGGCGCGCGAGAAGACCGGCGCCGACGCATCCGTGATCTATGTGCCGCCGCCGGGGGCTGCGGACGCGATCTGCGAAGCCATCGATGCCGAAATCCCGCTGATCGTCTGCATCACGGAAGGAATCCCGGTGCTCGACATGGTGCGCGTGAA